>CALGLY010000777.1 GCA_937959095.1 uncultured Saprospiraceae bacterium | reverse complement strand
TTGCGGTTTTGACAATATGAAAAATGAACGGCTTACCTGCCTTTGTCGGCAGACAGGTCTGGATATGTCGCTTATTTTTCATGCAGTCAAGCCTGCCCGTTCCATTCAGGCTTGTCTGCTACAAGCAGGCGGGTTCGTAAGGTGTTAGTTTTCACGAAGGAAAAATCCCAACAGGCTCTAACTTATAACAGCGTTAAGCACGACCGCTTTCAAGAGCCGCGATTTTTTCATTTAACCAACGGACATTAAATCCTTTTGTTTCAGTGATTTCTGTTTTTAATTTATCAATAGATTTTTGATCGCGCGGTATTATTTTGGTTAATTTTTTAGTAAAGCGAATTAAGTTTTTGTAGTAAGCACGCCGTTGTTGTGGTATTTCTTTATGTCGATTTAGATAAGTTCGAAAACTTTCTAATAAAGAATATAAAGGCTCTATTTCATCGGTCTCGAAATAGGTAATGAGGAGCATTGTTTTCGATTCCAAGTTGTATGAAATATCATCATATTCGATGGTGCGCAATAAGTCGATTACATCATCATATTGTTTTTGCTCAAAGTGTAGTCGCGCTCGATTGAAAGTCACAGCATTTTCCCTGAAATCATCTGGAAGTCGTGCGGCATAGGTATCAATAAAATCGCGCGCCCAATCGTATTGTCCTACACGCGATGCAATCACAATTATGTTTTTGAAATCCCAAGGCGAGAGCTGTCCTTCTTCAAAAATGATACCTTTCGATACCATCGTTTGATAAAGCTGGAATAGTTCTTCTAAGAATTCTACCTTTCCTTCATTCAGTCGGAAGGCACAATAATTTTGTGCATAGATATATAATTCATAGGCTTCTCTATCAGTAAATAGATCAGCATGTTCATCGAGCAATTTTTTCAATTTGAAATAATTGTTCGCTTCATTGGGATAGGTATAGGCCAGGTAAATCTGATAATAGACCTGCACAATCGGTGCAAATTCTTCAATATTGGAAGAACTTAGATATTCCAATATAGGATCATGAAAGCCTAGATTATAGCTATGTGCTGCTTGGCTTTGCCTTGTCAAAATACCGCAATAGAGTACTAGTTTTTCTGCTAAATAGAATTGGTCGAGATTAGAAATAATCTCATCATAGTTGATTCGTTCTTTTCTATCTAGCTCTACTAATTCAAAATAATTTCGTTCTATTTTATATTGATTGAAGTAATAAGCAGCGGGGCGTTCTTGTTGCTTAGTCGATAGTTGTCGTGCCGTGCGCACAGTGCTTCCATAGAGTTTGTTTAATTTTCGATTTCCTACGGCTTTAATTAGATTACTCGCCTGATTGAGTGCATTTCCTTCATAGATTTGTTGTGCAATGAAGCCCTCCACAAGCTTCAGTAAATCGGAAGTATATTTTCGGAAACGAACATCATCAAGTTTTCGCTTAGGGTGTATTTTTTCCCATAGAGCAGCCTTATCTAAGGCTTTTTCTACTTTTCGATTACTATGTTTTATCAATAAATTAAATAATAATACAAGTTGTTCACTTCTATTAAAGTAAGGTGATTCAATGTATTTTCTGCACCTATTCTGTTCGTATTTATCAAAACTTTCTAGTATAGAGTATAATTTACTCTTCTCCATAAGTCGTATGAATCGTTTTTAGACTTGCTTTGGAAGCATTATTCCTGTAAATATACGGGCTTTACTTCAATCTAGTTGGCTCAAATCAGGATTCCTTTGTATAAATGCAACAAATTATTGCCTATCAAGCGTATATACACTATATTAGCAGTTTAAGTATACATAAGCTTTTTGGGAAATGTTAAAAGAGTTGTTATCTAAATGGAATTGAGAATCCACTTATCGTTCTAAGATATGTATAAGTTAGATAATACAAGTATAAAGTTGAAATAGGGGACAATTTTATTTTTTCCCCACTACTAATGTGGTTACAAAAACCGTCAGCAGGATGAACACAGCAAATTTTTCGGAGTATTTACAAAATCCGTCTTTACTCTATCAAATTTCTTACGAGGAATTAAAAACCTTGATTGTACAATATCCGTATAGTCAAAATCTTCGCTATCTCATTACTCAAAAGAGTAATATGGAGAATAATAGTGATTATGACAATCATCTAAGATCAGCAGCGATTATCAGTACTGATCGGCCACACTTATATCATATACTCAAAGAACAAAAAGTAGAAGTGGTTACTACAGATAACTTTATCCTAGAAGAAGAAGCGTTAGAATTAAAAAATCTAAACGAACTCGACCTAAACAAGGTAGAGTTAGAACCTGTCGAAGAAGTTATTTCTACGCCTTCATTGGATTTGCAGGCAGTAGAACAGAAAGAGCAAGAAGAAATTTTTGATACCTTCCCAGAACTATCACCCGAAGGGAGTAGTGATATTGAGGAGGAATTGACCTTTGATAAATTAGAAGAAGATATTCAACTTCCAACACTTGAGGAAGAAGAATCTATTGCAGAACTTATTAGTGATAATGAGGTAGAAGTGAAATCGACAGAAAGTGCGATTGAACAACTAATTGACGATACCGCAGGTGTTGGAGCAGTAGCTGGAACAGCAGCAGCCGTTTCTGTTGCAAGTTTACTAAATGAAGAAGAAGAGATAGAAGCTCCTAAAGAAGAGGAAGTTGTAGCAGCAACGCCAGAAGTAATTGCTGAAACAGCGGATTTGGAAGCTCTTTTTGAAACAGAAGTCACTACAGAAGAAGTGGAAGTGATAGAAGAAGAGGCTATTGAAACTCCAAAAGTAAACCCCATTGTAAAGTTCACGCCGCAAGTTACTAGCATTAGCCAACTGTTAGACAAAGATGACTTGAAACAAAGACGCAGAAGGAATAAAACGATTCGTCCGCTTGCTCGTCGGCAATTAATAAAGAATAATACCCGAATGCTTCAGGCGGAAGAAGTAGCTAAAAATATTAAGCAGAAAGAAGCACGTGCAGAAGAATATGCGAATAGAAGCATAGAAGAAACGACTGATATTGCATCCGAAACTTATGCGAGTCTTTTGATTCGGCAAAACCAATATGTAAAAGCAATTCAGGTCTATGATCGTTTAAAGTTGATTTTTCCAGAAAAAAGTGCGTTCTTTGCCGAGCAAATTCAGAGCTTAGAAGGAAAGCTTTAATTTGACATCGTAAAAATTGCATTTTTTAAGAGAAATAGTTCAAAATAAGTTTTGAACATTCTATAAAGGATAAACTTATGTTAGTAGGATTAACTGTTTTTATAGCCTTGATTTGTTTACTATTGATGGCTGTTGTATTAGTACAGAACCCTAAAGGAGGTGGAGTAGATTCAACCTTTGGTGGTGGCGCAAATCAGATGTTTGGAGCAGCTAAACAAGCAGATTTTATCGAAAAATTAACTTGGGGCTTAGCATTTACCTTATTTGCATTATGCATTTTCACAGCTATCTACATCACAGGTGGTGGTGCAGAAGGTGCTGATCTTGCTCCATTACAATCACAAACACAATAAAGAATACGAAAAAAACAGCTATTGCTTTCTCCCTTGCAAGCAATTGTTGTTTTTTCCTATAAAAAAGTAGTGAGACAAAAATAGAAGCCAAGTAATTGTCATGTTATTTTTGTCTCACTACTTTAGAACATTTAGACATGCAACTTTATATAAAGTTGTGAAGTCTTTATAATGTAATTTAGGAATAAGATTTGCCAAGTATACAACTAGCAAATCTTATTTCTGTTTTATTGTTATCCCTTTAGCCGTTCATATCTCGTCCATTTGCCGCGCTCATATAACATGCATATCTAGAACACAAATTTAATTTCAAGCTTTTTCTAAAGCTTTATCAATAATTGGTTACAATCAATTCAAATAAATTTATATCTAATAAAATAATAAATCATTCAAATACAATGAGTAAGCAAATTAATCTACTCCTGTGCTTATTGGTTTGTTGTTCAGCAAATCTGCTAGCACAAGCACCAGAAAATTGGTTTAATTTAGATCCTCAAGACGATGAGGTGCCAGGCGTAAGTGCCGAGCGCATGTATGAGCGTTTAATTCAAGGCAAATCTGGAGAACCTGTAATCGTAGCGGTATTAGATTCGGGGGTTGATCCGGATCATGAAGATTTAAAATCTGTAATGTGGGTCAATCAAGATGAAATTCCTAACAATGGAATAGATGATGATAAGAATGGCTACATTGATGATATACATGGCTGGAATTTCATAGGTGGCAAAGATGGTCGAAATATCACTTATGACAATCTTGAAATGACGCGCCTTTATCGTAAATACCATAAGATATACCGCAATGCGAATGCAACTAAACTAAGTGGCAAGAAGAAAAAGGAATATGCAAAATACTTGGAGCTAAAAGAAGATTTGGAGACAAATCAGGAAAAATTCAAGGATGCTGCTGCATTAGAGCCATTTATGAAGTCGGTAGAGAAGATAAAAAAACGTATCGGCAAAGATGAAATCAAGAAGGAAGACATCGTAAGCCTTCAAGAATCTTTGGATGGTGACCCTGCTTTGAAGCAAACAACTAGTGTGCTACTTAACTTGATGGAGCAAGGCAATTCTTTTGCACAAATCGAGCAGGAACTAAGAGGACAGTATGATTATTACTATCCACGCTTCAAGTACTATTACAATCCAGACTATGATCCACGCGAAATAGTAGGCGATAACTATGCCGATTCATATGATACGAACTATGGCAACAATGACATAGAAGGCCCTGATGCAATGCATGGTACAGCAGTAGCCGGTACAATCGCTGCCGATCGTACGAATGATATAGGAGTGAAAGGGATTGCTAATAATGCACTTATCATGTCAGTACGTACTGTTCCAGATGGAGATGAGCGTGATAAAGATGTAGCAAGTGCTATCCGATACGCTGTAGATAATGGTGCATCTATTATCAATATGAGTTTCGGAAAAGGCTATAGCTGGGATAAGAAAGCTGTAGATAAGGCAATCAAGTATGCAGCTAAGAATGATGTATTGCTTGTGCATGCGGCAGGAAATGATGGTAAAGAAAATTTCAATACCAATAATTTTCCAAATGATGTATATGTAAAGAAAGGCTTATTCGGGCCAAAGCGTGCGAAAAATTGGTTGGAAGTAGGTGCTGTGAGTTGGAAAGGTGGCGATGATTTAGCGGCACGTTTCTCGAACTATAGTAAGGATCATGTTGATGTATTTGCACCAGGTGT
>CALGLY010000776.1 GCA_937959095.1 uncultured Saprospiraceae bacterium | reverse complement strand
CCTAGTTCGCTTATGACTTGCAGATTGCTATTCATAATTTGGAGGAGTTTTTGAGAAATACTCAGCCCCAGTCCTGTTCCACCAAATTCGCGGGTGATGGAAGAGTTGGCTTGCGAAAATATATTGAAAATAAGATTTTGTTGTTCTGCTGAGATGCCTATCCCCGAATCTTTTACACTAAGCCTTAGTTCCGTTTCTTGGCTGTTCTGTTTTGAAATATCAAGCTTTAAGTCGATTGTACCATTTTTTGTAAATTTTACCGCATTGCTTACCAGATTGGTAATTACTTGCCCAAGGCGTGTACTATCGCCATAAAGATAAACAGCTTGATTTGAAGGGAATAAAAATTGTAGTTGATTTCCATTTTCTGCTGCTTTTAGATGATATGCACGGGTTATGTTTCTGATTAAATGACATAAATCGAAGGGTTTTTCTTCTAGATTAATTTTGCCTGCTTCAATTTTACTATAATCTAAAATATCATTGATTAAGGAGACTAAACCCTTAGATGTAAATTTTAAAATCTGTAAATTTTCTTTTTGACTTTGGAGATGATTTTCCTGTAATAAGACATGAACAATGCCTGTGATGATACTTAAAGGAGAACGAATTTCATGGCTCATTACAGAGAGAAAATCAGACTTGGCAGAAGCTGCTTTTTTAGCTTGTTTTATTGCTTCTTTTAGCTCCCGTCCATTCTCTTTCTGAATTCTAGATACGCGCTCTAAGTATAGTGATATTTGAATTAAATCATCCGCTTCTTCCGTATAAGGAATATCATCGGATACTTTGATGATGTTCCTTAGGTTTTTAATACTCTGTTCTTGTATACTTTTTTCTACCTGTAATTTTTCATTTATTTCTTGATATTCTTTATCCGATGCCTCGAATACATGCTCTAACAATTGCTTGTCTTTTTCAAAAAAAGTATAGGATTCATTGACTACTTTCACAAATTCACTAAAATCAGGATGGGTTTCCCAAGCAGTATTTTTTAGATGTTTTCTTAGTTGTCGCCTCAGCAATTTATGTAATTCCATTATAGTTCGCTTATTGTGGTTATCGTCATAGTCTGATTATACAATTGACAGTTCAGATGTGGAAAAGCAGGCGATATTTCGCCATAAGAATAAAAGCCTGTGATTATAGTATCCTCAAAAAATTCTCTTGCTTCTTCCAACTCTTCATCAATTCTATTTTTGAAAATAATTTTTCTCCCAACACAACTAATCAAAATAGCTAATTGTGGTTTGGTATTTTTATGAAATTGTACTGCATTTTCTGCTGCTAATGCTACGGCATCTACTAAATTATCAACACCAGCCCGCATCAAGCGAACCGTTGCGCCTTCTGGAATATTTCCAGCAAAAGTCATACTTTGTTTTTCTTGGTCAATAGATAAAATAGTACGTACTAGAGGGGCTTGCTCTTCATCTATTTGAACAGATAGTGGAAAAAGCAGCGCAGTTCCTGGCAAGCCTGCTGCATATTCTCCTAGGTACTGCATGTATAAACTAAGTGCCGTTTTGCCATCTAGCTCATAGAGTACATTTTTAATTGCTTTGGTTACTTTGCGTCTTGGTCCAAAGGGCTCCCAACCACCTTGAGAACTATAGCCTATCTCAAGCTCCGCTCCATATAAACCGATGGCAACAATATTGCCAGCTGCTATATCATCGTCTAAGCCGACTAAGGTTTCTTCAAAATTCCCCCCATCGCCTGCCAAGCCGCCTACTATTGGAATATCGTGTTGCAATTCCTTATTTATACCTTCCAGTAAGTCACTGCCATTCACGAGTTGCCCATCCGATACGATAAATAGGAGCTTCAAGCCTTCCTGAACGAAGTCTTTTACTAAGGTATGTCCTGCTGTTTTACTATCTGGAAAGTCTTTTATACTTACTTTGTTGATATGAAGTTGAGCCGAGTCAAATTCTATGGCAGTAGCTACTATAGAATTTTGTATTATCTTTTCATTATTTATTTCGCCCGCAGTAGAGCTACTGACGATATATGCGTCTGGAAATTGAGTGCGTAATACTTTTGTTTGTTCGGAGGCGAGTAACGATTTTCGTCCAAAACAGAAGACCAAACTAGGGTTGAATTGCTCAACAATAGGTGTAGTTTGTTTCCATTCATTTGCATGAAAACAAAGTTGTGTAACTTTCATAATGGGTGCTTTTCATTAGGGCTTATTTCTTGCCTAAGCCCTTAGAACAAATACATGAATACTTTTTGTAGAATTCGCTTGAATGAGACAAGCAAATTATGAAATAGTGCATTTATCTTTGCCCTATTTTTGATATAGTGATGAAATTATATATTTTTTATGTAAAATCCAAATAATGAGAAAGGAAGGCGGTAAGCAACCCGAATAATATTAGGTAAATAATCGCTGATACATGCGGACTTTGAGCGCGGTTTGGTGTATTAAGGTTTAGGAATTAATTATTGGCGAATCAATGGATTGTATTTCAAAAATAAAATCTTCCTTAAACAAAATAGATGCAGGAATAAAGTCTTGAATTTCCTTAAATAGAAAACGGATATTCTTACTCTTTTCTATAAGTATCCATTCTTTTAAATAAGAATATGGATTAACATAATCGGATATTAAAAAATACAACTCATGGAATATGTCAGCGCAGGAAGCGCTTTCTGT
>CALGLY010000775.1 GCA_937959095.1 uncultured Saprospiraceae bacterium | reverse complement strand
AGATGCTCCGTCAAAAAAGGAACTTAATTATGTCCAAGTACTTATGTCGCCTAAATAATATCACTATGTTTCTTACTAGAATTCAAGCTACTACCCTACTCTTTGCACTAGTATTAAGTATTCAAACAATAGCTCAAAATTTAGCACAAAAATTGGGCTATGCAGAGGATGCTAAATTACTCATCATTCATGCAGATGATTTAGGCGTGGCGCATTCTGAAAATCAAGCGAGTATTTTAGGGATGAAAATAGGGTTGGTCAATTCTGCAAGTATTATGATGCCTACACCTTGGGTAACAGAAGTTGCAGCTTATGCAAAAACACATCCAAAAGCAGATTTAGGCTTACATCTTACGCTCACTAGTGAATGGGAATACATGAAATGGAGTCCCGTTTCCTCTATCGGAGATGTACCAAGTCTAGTGGACAGTTTAGGTTATTTCTATAAAGACTGTCTTGAATTTGGGCAGAAAGCTACCGTAGCAGAAGCAAAAAAAGAACTAAAAGCGCAAGTGGAACGCGCCTACAAAATGGGGATTCGCCCGACGCACTTAGATACCCACATGGGTTGTTTGGTCTTTAATTCACCAGAACTTTTTGAAGCCTATTTACAGCTTGGAAGAGACTATGAATTACCCGTGATGATTGGTCGCTTTTTTATGCAAGCTGCGCCGCAGGCCTTCAAGGATAAAATAACGAAACAGGATGTCATAATAGATAGAGTGCTAAGCGCAAGCCCTGCTGATTTTGAATCGGGCATGGCAGCATATTATGAAAAAACATTGCGCGAACTTGATTCAGGTGTGCATATTATGCTCGTTCATTTAGCATTCAATGATGCTGAAATGCAAGCCTTGAGTGTTAATCATCCGAATTGGGGAGCAAAGTGGCGGCAAGAAGATTTCGACTTTTTTACAAGTAAAACCTGCAAACAAATCCTAAAAGAAGAACAGATTCAACTCATTACTTGGCGGCAGATTAAAGAATTGATGTACGGAAAATAAAGGCTTCTCTTCCTCCTATTTATTTGGACTAAAAACTAAAAGACGTGCTTTACCACCACGTCCTTCAGAACTGATAAAGAGTCTACCATCGGAATGAAAGCAAATGCCTTCGGGTTGGCGAAGTAATTCGGGGTCTATTTTTTCTATCTGCAAAATTTCACCTCCTGGATTTAGTACCATAAGTAAATTCGCGCCAGCACTAGATAAGATATAACGATTCTTCGTGCTAGGATGAATAGCAATGCCCGATGGGGAAAATCCTTTCGCGATTTGCTCTATACTAAAGTCTTTCCAATAAGCTGCCCAAGTATTTTGGACTTTATCCGTGCTCAAAAAATTAACAATTGCAGCCCGTTTTATCACTAAAAAAGGAAGGCTGTTTAGTTCCTTTGTTTTAATATTAAAGCTATAAATAGCACGACTCTTCTTTAAATCTTCACCCTCTCCTGCTTTGCCCTTGCAAGCTAATAGCAAATCACCACGCTCCGCATCGTAGCCTAAGCCTTCTACATCATTTGCTGTTTTCAGGAAGGTAGGAAAACTCTCTGCCACTTGAAGCGGACTACCAATGTCCTTGACTTGAATAATTGTACCGTTACTTTTAGTAACATAGATGGACTTGCCTATTGCTTCAATGCCTTCATAATCATTCATTTTAGCAAACTTGACAGACTCCTCTGCATTTCCTGTTTCGTAATTGAGGTAAAAAATAATGCCTTGCTCGTCATTCACTGCTAAAAGCTGCTCTTCATTACTTGTCATCGTTAAGCCTGATATCTCTTTCAAATCGCGCACAAGTTTAAAAATAGTATCGGGTGCATTGAGTTGATAGGGTATCTCAAAACTAGGTTTCTGCAATTGTTTTACCTTATCAACAACCGTAGCAGTTGCTTCATTGGCAGTCTTGATGTCTGTTTTTGCTTCTTCTGTACCTGCTTCACAAGCAAAAACAAGTAAAATAATGATAAAGAGACCTAAATTTTGTGCTATTCTATTCTTCATAATGACTCCTTTTTTATGGCTTTTTGACAATTTACTTATTCCTCCTCTCTAAGCTAAAAATTTGCTGCATAAAATTTATAAAAAAGCATAAGCAGAAGCTACAAAAAGCCTATTTTCGCGCTAACAAATAGAACTCTTCAAGCTTTTTTATGAAAAAAATACTCATCGCAAATAGAGGCGAAATCGCGTTACGGATAATGAAAACCGCCAAGAAAATGGGCATTCAGACGGTTGCTGTGTATTCAGAAGCAGACCGAAATGGGCCTCATGTACGTTTTGCAGATGAGGCAATTTGTTTAGGCCCGCCGCCTTCCAATCAGTCCTATCTATTAGGAAATAAAATCATTGCAGAAGCCTTGAAACTTGGCGTAGATGGCATTCATCCAGGCTACGGTTTTTTGAGTGAGAATGCAGGTTTTGCTCAAGCCGTAACCGATTCTGGTATTAGCTTCATCGGCCCGCGCCCACATGCTATTGAAGTGATGGGGAGCAAATTGGCGGCGAAAGAAACCGTCTTGGCTTATGATATTCCGCTAGTGCCAGGTACAGAAAAAGCAATGGATGATGTGCAAGAAGCCATTGCAGTAGCAAAAACAATTGGTTTTCCTATCCTGATAAAAGCTTCTGCTGGTGGTGGTGGTAAAGGAATGCGAATTGTAGAACATGCTAATGAACTGGAAGAGCAAATGGAACGCGCCATTAGTGAAGCAACTTCTGCTTTTGGAGATGGCTCTGTTTTTATTGAAAAATATGTGACTTCGCCACGTCATATCGAGATACAGGTACTGGCAGATACGCATGGCAATGTAGTGCATTTATTTGAGCGCGAGTGTTCTGTGCAGCGTCGTCACCAAAAAGTAGTAGAAGAAGCGCCTTCTTCTGTCCTTACGCCAGAAGTACGAAAAAAGATGGGTGCAGATGCCGTGAAAGTGGCAAAGTCCTGCGCTTATGTCGGTGCTGGAACGGTAGAATTTCTGCTTGATCAAAATAGCAACTATTATTTTCTTGAAATGAATACGCGCTTGCAGGTAGAACATCCTGTGACGGAATTGATAACAGGTGTTGACCTTGTAGAAGAACAAATCAAGATTGCACGAGGCGAAAAACTAAGCTTCACCCAAGAAGACTTGACGATAAAGGGGCATGCCCTAGAGTTGCGCGTCTATGCAGAAGACCCTAGCAATAATTTCTTGCCGAGTGTCGGTACGCTTTCTACTTATACTGCTCCGAAAGGTGATTATGTGCGCCTCGATGATGGCTACGAATTGGGTATGGAAATTCCAATTTATTACGACCCAATGATTGCAAAGCTGGTGGTATATGGAGAAAATCGCATGGATGCTATCCAAAAAATGCTACAAGCTATTCAGGATTATGATATAAAAGGAGTGGCACACACGCTTCCATTTGGACGATTTGTCTGCCAACATCCTGCTTTCATTTCAGGTAATTTTGATACTAACTTTGTCAAAAAGCACTTTACTCCAGAACAAATACATGGCGAACAGGAAACCGCAGAAGCAAAAATTGCTGCTTTAGTGGCTTTTCAAGCGTATGAAAAGCGACGAAAGCAACTAAGTGTTCCGCAGTATTCGTAGAATAGAAATACAAACGAAAGCAAAGCAGCAAACTATTTCCCGAACTCGTTCGTTAAGAAGATACATTTTCCACGATAGAATTGCTCGACTATGCTACTAGATATACGCTTCCTTTTTTGTTTTTGTTTATTTAATTTTCTCGCTTGCTATAGCCTCCACGCTACGCACAATCGAGCAGGAGAAATACGTGTAGAACAGATTGGGGATTGCAATGACTTAACCATTCGAGCAACCATCGTGACCTATACGCGAGAAAGTAGCGTACAAGCAGACCGCGACACCCTAGAACTGATGTGGGGTGATGGCACATCCACAAAAGTTGGCCGTTTCAATGGAAATGGCAACGGCGAATCTATCGGAAATGACTTCAAAAAGAACCTTTATATCGCCGAACATACCTATCCAGGGCGCAGTACATATGTCCTCTCCATGACCGACCCCAATCGCATTGATGGTATTGTAAATATTCCAAATTCCGTAAATATTCCTTTTCATATCAGTACTACTTATACCTTCTTGAATCCACAATTCCAAGGCTGCAACAGCACCCCCGAACTCCTACAACCCCCTGTAGATAGAGGTTGTGTAAACGTTCCCTTTTTACACAATCCGAATGCCTACGATCCTGATGGAGATAGTCTTTCGTATCATCTGATAGAGCCATTACAAGCAGTG
>CALGLY010000774.1 GCA_937959095.1 uncultured Saprospiraceae bacterium | reverse complement strand
AAAGGCACATTCGCTAGATATAGAATTTGAGAAGACGCTTTTCGGAGCGATCAATTTGCATCGCTTTCAAGTGCTATCAAAAACGAGTACATCTTTAGTAGAAAAGCATCCTTTAGTGAAGCAAGTGATCGAACCACAAGCTATAGAATCGCGCTATACGATACCTGATGACCCGAACTTTGAGCAGCAATGGGCATTGGAAAAAATAGAGGCAGCAAAGATTTGGGACATAACGACAGGTGGCACAACAGCAAATGGAGATCGAATAGTGGTAGCAATATTAGAGGCAGGTTTTGAAATAGGACATGAAGATTTAAAGGAAAATAGTTGGGTAAATCCACATGAAATAACGGAGAATGGCATAGATGATGATAATAATGGCTACATAGATGATGTGCATGGCTGGAATTTCAGAGGTAGAAATACCTTTGATAGAGATTCGCATGGAACATCAGTATCAGGCATTATTGGGCAACAAGGTGATAATGGCATTGGTGGCACAGGCGTGAACTGGGATGTTGATTTGCTGTTTTTACAATATCGAACGGATAGAACTAATGGGATCAATGACATTTTTGAAGCCTATAGTTATATCTATGAAATGCGAAAACGATATAATGAAAGCAATGGCAAAGAAGGCGCATTCATAGTAGTGACAAATGCTTCTTGGGGATTGGATGAAAGCATTCCTTGTGAAGCAGGTGGAATATGGAACGCTATTTATGAAAAATTGGGCGAAGTTGGTGTACTCACGGCAGCGGCGGCAAAGAATGACCCTATTAATATTGATGAAGTTGGAGATACGCCTAGTGGCTGCCCTAGTGAATTCCTGATTTCGGTGATGAATACGGATGTATTTGAAGAACGAGCTAGCAATGGGGCGTTTGGGCAAGAAAGCGTAGACTTGGCAGCACCAGGGATAGATATTTTCGCGACAACGACTAATGATAATTATAACCCTAATTTTGGTGGTGCATCTGCTGCCACGCCTCATGTGGCAGGCGCGATAGCCTTATTATATAGTATGCCTTGCGAGAAACTAGCGAGTGATGCGTTAACTGCACCCGCCGAAACCGCAAATTTAGTACGCCGTGCGATATTAAATGGCGTGGAAATACTCCCCAATCTAAATGGACTGAATGCGACAAGCGGACGATTGAATGTATATAATAGTATGCTGGAGTTGCAGGCGTATTGCAATCCTGTAGCTGGAAAGGAATTGGCAGTCTACTCTATTTCGCCAAACCCTGTGGCGAATCGTGCTACTATCTCTTATGAAGCGGTTGGTTTTGAGGAAGTACAAATTCGGGTTTATGATTCGATAGGTCGGTTAGTTATCCAAGATGCTGTTTTGCCTTGTTGCCAAGAGCGTAGTCGCTTTGGACTTTCGATAGAAGACTTGGCGGCTGGGGTTTATTTTGTGGAATTAATCCAACATGAACAGCAAGTCGTGATGCGGTTTGTGAAGGATTAAAATACGGTAGAGCGTAAAGGTAGAGCGTAAAAAATCCTTCTTAAACAAAGTAAGTTTATTTATCTTTTGAACGCGGAGACGCAGAGGCGCGGAGTATTTTTTTTACTATTTCTTTGCGCCTCCGCGTCTCTGCATTCAAAAAACATTACTATAGATTTAAACCTAAATAATTTACAAAGTCCTAAGCAAACACATTTTCATACCCAGAATTCTTAGTAAATAAGCACGTGGTACTCATATCTAAGCTCATTTGTTTATATTTTTCTAAATCGCCGTCGATAAACAAGCTAAAGATATTAATATCTGCCATTGGAGCATCTTGTAATTTTTCTTTAAAATTACCGACAAGGACGATTCGCTCATCAATCGGCAAGCGGGCCAAATCTGTCAATGTTTGTAGAAAATAACGCGCTCTTATATAGTCTTCTTTATCGTCAATAACCGTTATCAATCGTATTTCCGCTTTCCAATTTAACTTTAATTTGTACGCCAATAAAAGGGCTAAATTAGGATTGTATTTCCCATCGTGTATATCCCATTCGGGGCTGCGACTTTTTATCCAAACATTGATTCTTTGCTGTTGTCCAAGCATGGCACGTGGGTGTGGCATATATAGGATAATGCCTAATTCTAAGTTCTTCGCTTCTTCTATTATTTCATTATAATCGTTGACTGCGGCTTCTTTCTCTACCATATTTAAAAAGACAATATTGGGACGAAAAAATGCGCCCGATAATGCCTGATTACCAAAATTCACTCCTTGAGCAAATTTAGCTGTTTTCATTACGATAGTAGAAGAAAAGACACCTGCTTGCTTAAACGAATTGCTAATGTAGTCCAATTTTTTACGTTCCTTTTCAGATCCTTCATTACCCACTCCCATAAGTACCGCCGAACCTTTCGGGTAGGTAATATCTTTGATAATCGAAAATGCTCCTTGCACCGTTGCAGCAGCAGTTATCGGGACGAGTAGATTGGGTTTCCAAGAGCGTTCTTCTTGGTGTGCGGATTCTGCGGTACGTTTAGCTGCCCATTCTGCAAAGGAAGTAAACAACCCACTTCGCACATCTTCAAATTTTATTTCCAACTCACGGCGACTCAAAATACTATACACGAAAAACATCAAGGCCCAAGAAATCAAACTTACTATCGGATTGATAATAAACATCGCCGCAAGACTACCAATAAGACCAATCCAAGGCACATATTTCGGAATAACAAAGACGGGACGAAAGCTAACTAAGCCCAATTGTTGCTCCACAATAACGACTACGTTCAGCATCGCATACGTAATCAAGAAAAACATGGTAACCAAAGGCGCAACGGCATTCAAATCACGTAGCAGCATCGTCACAAAAATCAAAATGCCTGTGACTATCATCGAATTTCGAGGCTGTCCGGCTTTATCCTGAAACTCCAGCCACTCGCCTTTTGGCAATACCCGATGCTGTCCCATAGCATACAAAATTCTGGATGAACCGATAATAGAGGCTAAGGCGGAAGAGAAAGTAGCTCCCAAAACTCCTGCAATGACTATTGGTGGAAAAAAGGACTTATCAATCATCACATTGTAATTATTCAATAGCTCGTCTTGGCTAGCGGTGCGGCTAATCCAATACGCCAATACCATATAAATCACCAGACTGACTCCAATAGCCCAAAGTGTCCCTGCTGGTATACTTTTACGTGGGTCTTCTAATTCTCCTGACATATTAGCTCCTGCCATAATACCCGTGGACGCAGGGAAAAAGACAGCAAATACTAACCAAAATTTTTCGCTCGCTCCTCCTGAAACGCCTTCAAAAGTCCCCCAACGCACTGCTTCTTCGGTAGGAATATACATAGAGCCTGTAAAGGCAGATAGGGCAATTGCTACTAGGGATAAACAGATAATCCCCATGATGATAAATTGAGTTTTGATTGCTAAATCCGCACTTTTATAAGCAATGCCATATAGGATAATGAAGACTATAATATCTATTGCAAAGGGATGGTGCATGGGGAAAAGCGATAACCAGCCTTCCCTAAATCCAAAAATATACATGGTCACCGCCAGTCCTTGTGAAACATATCGAGGAATACCCAAACTACCACCTACCTCTAAACCCAATGCTTGCGAAATAATGGCATACGCTCCTCCTGCACCTATTCGGATATTGGTGGTGATGGAAGACATCGAAAGCGCAGTGGCTAACGTAATGCTGTAGGAAAGAAGAATAATTGCCCAAGCACCAAGCAAGCCTGCATTCCCAACCACCCAACCTAGTCGGAGGTACATAATGACTCCGAGAATAGTGAGTAAGGTAGGAGTAAAAACACCTCCGAAAGTGCCAAATTTCTTCATGTTTGCCGTTATTTTCTCGTTTTGTGCGATATATGGAGTGGTGCAAAAGTAAGAGCTTGTTTGGATTTTTATACTAATCCATACTTACCAAGTTCCAGCAGGGGAAAACAAAAAGTCCGTAGGGTTATCAATCTCATATAAATACTGATGCCCTTTCGTTTCTTTTTTGCAGAATGGCTCTAAGAGTTTCAACATATTTTCAAATCCCTCTAAGGTTAGCGCGCAATAGAAGATGTTCTCATCAGCACGGAGGATACCTTCATCGGTTTTAAATAACCCAAGGATTAAATTGCAATTACGAGGCTTAATAAAATCAACCTGTGATAGGTCTAGCTTTTGTTGCTTATCTATGATTGCTTCTTTTATTAAATCTCTAAATTTGATGCTTTCGCTCTTATCAAAGTTGTATAATCTCACTACATTTTCTCCGTAAGCATTTATATTTTCTATATAGTCTAGTTCCATTCCATAAGTTTTCTGCAAGATATATTTTTCTTTCTTGTAAAAGAACACAACTACTCCAAGCCCCCCTTCAACATCCTGATTAAATGATGGGAATCCTTCAATTCTAAAAAGGGATACTCTACCCTACTCAAAAAAAGACCGTTTGGAAAAGCAGGCTGTTTTTGTTTCAGCTCTTTTTCTTGCTTCAAAATTTCTTGAAACTCCGCTATAGTCATTTGACCAGTCCCTACTTTCAATAAGAAGAAAACGCAAAACCGAATCATTCCTCGTAGAAAGCGATTGCTGGTAATGCTGAAACGCAATCGTCCCTGTTCCTCATCAACGAACAAGGCACATTTCGTTATTCGACACAAGGTATTATCGTACAAATCGGGCTGCTTGCACAAGGCTCTGAAGTCTTTTGTTTCCAGGATAAGTGCCGCCGCTTTTCTCATCAAGTCGAAATCTAAGGTTAAATCCTCGTAGAAGGAACTGTACCGCATAAGTACGGGGTCTTTCTTCCAATGAATGAAATAGTCGTAGGTGCGTGCCACCGCATCATACCGACAATGTTGTTCTTCATTCACTTCGATGATTTCAAAAACGGCGATGTTATCAGGTAAGTTTTTGTTCAGTCGAAATTTTAAATCGAATGCTGGAGCTTCCTCTAGATTGATGTGAATAACGTATTGACTGGCATGCCCCCCCGCGTCAGTACGCCCGCAACCGTAAACCGTCACTGCTTTCTTGAAGAGCTGGAAGAGGGTTTGTTCTACCACTTCTTGTACCGTGTTCAGCGTATTCTTTTGTTTCTGCCAACCACTGTAGTTGCTTCCGTCGAATCCTAAGTGTATGAAGTATCGCATTTTTGAATTGTGGAGCGTGGAGTTATTCTATTCCCCTTTTTCCTTTAATAAAAATTGTAATGCTTTTTTGCTTGGCAGGACTGTTTCGTATCTACTTGCAAAAATCTGATTATTAGATTTGGGTAAAGTATATTCAACTAATAGGTCGCTCTTTTCTTTACATAAAATAAGTCCTATCGTATTATTCTCCTCTTCTAGTTTCATTTCTCGGTCATAGTAATTGACGTACATTTGTAATTGACCAATATCTTGATGCTTTAAATCACCAATTTTTAAATCAATTATAAGAAAGCACCTCAACAATCGATTGTAGAATACTAAATCAATATAAAAATGACGTTCCTCAAATGAAATTCTTTTTTGCCTTGCTACAAAAGCAAATCCTTTTCCTAATTCTAAAAGGAAGTGTTCAATTTTGTCAATAATTGCTTTTTCTAAGTCACTTTCGCTATATCTTTCCTGTTCCTCAAGTCCT
>CALGLY010000773.1 GCA_937959095.1 uncultured Saprospiraceae bacterium | reverse complement strand
TGGATCATCTACTAATAATACACCCTCTGATATTAGAAATTTAATCAACCTTAATGGAATGCTTGCCATTACTACGACTACTGGTGTCTATCTAGCAAATGGAAATGAAATAGAGGTATTCCAAGATGGAATGACAGGTTTAGATAATATCATAGCTAGTTCTGGTAATACCTTATACTTTAAAGGAAACTCAGGCACCGATGCAGTGCTTTGGTCTACTGATGGTGTAAATTGTCCTATGGTAGTGGATCCCAATGTAATGGACCCTACAGATATAATAGCCATTCCAGGCACGAATGATGTTTTTTTTAGTGGAACGACAGCTACCTATGGCACGGAAATTTATAAGGCTTCTGCTAATGAAGTACTCGCTGTTGAGTTTATTGAATTTTCAGCAATAGCGCAAGGAACTAGCGTCGCTTTGAAATGGCTAACAGCGTCGGAGATAGATAATATAGGTTTCGAAGTGGAACATAGTACAGATGCTTTGAATTGGGAAATACTTGGCTTTGTGAAAGGAAATGGCACTACTAACGAAATGAGCCAATATGATTTCAAGGATGAGACACCTTCTAGTGGCGTGAATTATTATCGACTAAAACAAATAGATAATGATGGAACATATGCCTATTCCGATATAAAAACGGCTGTTTTATCCGATAAAACCATAGAGGTGGCAGCATGGCCAAATCCTGTACAGAATACGCTACATTATGTAATTAATACGGACTTAGACGAGACATATGAAGCAAAGTTGTATAGCATGACTGGGGTACAGCTACAAGCTACCATGGCAGAGGCAGGCACAGAATATTCAATGGATATATCGGCATTGCCAGCAGGAAATTATTACTTAAAAATTAATACGCAAAAGGAACAATTTATACAACGCATTCTAAAAAACTAGAAGATTGACTTAATCAATTTTTATGTTATCTGCGAGGCATGACACTATAGTTATTGTCTCGCCTTTTTTATGTCTGGTTCTTTTTGGGGTAAGGATATTTTCTTGATTTCTAATAAATCAGCTACCGATTTCGGGCGGATATTCTCCTGCCATTGTACTCCTTCTAGTTTTATCGCATTATGGTCTACTTTATCCATCGGATCCAGTTTGCCTTCTGCATTTGTATAAAACTTGATAGAACGAATGGCATTATCTCCAAAATAAAGCCGCATATCGCTACATATTACTTTATTGACTCCAATATAAGCCTTGTCGCTATCTTGTGCATAATAAACAGATTCGGCATTGCCTTCTACTTCCATTTGGCGAAGATTGCCTTCTTCAAAATTTGCAGTAATATGTTTGCCTTTTATTTGATTATAGTATACCTGATCGGGGGAGTTGATGATAAGGGATCGCTGGTGCAAAAAGATGCGATGAATTTGTTCTTCTTTCAATAGCAAATGAATCGTATCTGCTTGAAACTGCGAGGTGTCCGACCAAATTATTGGATTTTTGAAAAAGCGGAACGTCGAGTCTTTTGTATTATAGACCAAGGAATCGCAGACGACTTGCAAGTCACTTTTGAAAATCTTTACATCTTTATTTGCTATCAAAATACGTGCTGTATCTTGGCTCAAGGTGTCAATTTCGCTGACTGCCATCAGAGTATCCGAAGCCATATAGAGCGTATCGCCATCCACTACCGTGATAAGCAAAGGACGACCGCCGCTTGCTTTGAAGAAGTCCGCATCTTGGTCATAAGCGGCATGGTCTGACCGAATAGTCAAATCGGCACTTGTATCGCGCCATATCACATTGCCAGAGGCAAGTCCCAAGCCTGTATTTTTATCATAATCTACTTCGTCGGCTTCTAAAATTTGTTCTTCATCTTCTATGAGGGAGCGGCCGCGTGTGCGATAAATCTCTTTTTTAGCATCATAAATAATTTCCTCTGCTGTAATATTTTGAGTGGCATCTCGGTAGCGCGCATTCCCAATCAGTATCGTTTCTTCGGTTTTGGCATTGTATTTTATTTCATCGGCGGTGGCTTGGCGGTCATTTTCTATAAAAAGAGCATTGCCTGAAAGGGTATAGCTATCTGTTTTTCCTTCATATCGAATAATATCTGCTTGTGCTTGTTGGTCACCTTTCACGAGTTGGGCATTTTGCCGAAATTCAGCAAGACTATCTGCAATATTATAGAAGCCATCTTCGCAATAAATCTGTACACTATCACTCCTGATAAGCGTAGGACTCAAGAAGGTAACAATGCGCGAAGTAGTATTTAACTTCAAGGTATCTGCCCTCAAATCAAATTCAGGATCTATCACTACCACGCTATCTTTGAAGAAGACTTCATCGCTTGCCGTGTGGTAGTAGCCGCGCTTGCTGGTCAGTTGTGTTGCACCATTTGTGAGGAGTGCGCCTTCTTGGTAAGTGGCTATTTTGGTATTCATATCGTAGTCCAAGCGGTCGGTGAAGAGCTGTTGTTCCCCGCTTTCTAGCACTACTTCACTGTATAGATTGGCTTGTTTTGCCTCGGCATCATAATTTAAAGAATCGGCAAAAATATTCAAAGAATCGCCCTGCTGAATGACAACATTTCCTTTTGCAACGACTTGGGTGTTATTGGTAATCGTCGCAGAATCACAATACATGAAGATGCTATCTTGCCGAAATTCGGCAGAGCCAGCCAATCTATAAATGAGGTCTCCATTTAGCTGGATATAATCAAGGGTATCCGCATAATCAATGGTTACTCGATTATTTTTAGACGTATCCTGTGGAGTAGTAGGACGCTGAGCCCACACAACACAAGTATATAAAAGAAAGCAACAGCTAAATGCGATTTTTTTAATCATTAAGTATGAGTACAAAAATAAGTAAGTACTTGGACATA
>CALGLY010000772.1 GCA_937959095.1 uncultured Saprospiraceae bacterium | reverse complement strand
CTAACAAGTCTTGAAGTTCCTTTTTTAAATCTCGTAGTTCCTGTTTGGACATATACCGCGTCTATTGAGTGTTTTTAATACGAACTGCTAATATACGAGAGCTTTTGGAATTAAGAGAGTACGATACGGAATTGATTGTTGAGTTAGTGGGTGAATACAAGAATTTCAAATAAAAATCACACAAATGAAGCTCTGTGTCATAACGAATAAAGTGCGTTTCAGTTCCCGCACACTCCATTTCTCCCGTTCACATTGCTTGATATAGAAACTGATTTCTAGCGGTTCATCAGACTTTAGAATCTCATAATAATGACTCCAACTCAAATAGTGGGACAGTGTCCCACTATTTGGAAAAGCAACATATAGTTTCCGCATATAGAACAAATTGGAACGTCCGAAACCTTTACCATAAGCTACTGTCAAATCCTTTGATAATTGGGTAAGTAAGCCAGTTCCAAATTCTGCATATGCTTGACCATCTTGCTCAAATTCCACGATATAGCGACCAATTTCCCAATAGGTCTGTACTAAAACCGTATTCACTTGCCGTGCCACTTGTTGCCGACTTTCTTGCAGGGTATCGCCAATAAGTTCTATAAGATTCGAGTAGTCTGTATTATTTAGTTCCAATGAAAGATGGTTTGTGGTGATGGAAGTTAAGCCGTTGCTCCACACGCAGTTTTTCGTATATTGCATTAGCTTTGTTTATCATAGCATAAATGTACGAATAAGGCAGCACTTTAGCGGCTAAAAACGGGTTGTTTTGACCCTAAAAACACATGGTTTTTATGCCTTTCGTACAACTCTGATAGTCCTTCATTCTTCCTCACTTTTATACAATTCCTGTTCCACCAACCTTCTCAGTTCTGCTCTATTAGGCAAGTAGAGTTGATATTTGCTGACAAAAAGCTGCGAAGAGATATTGTGCAGCGCATACTGAATCAAAATATCATCCTTTTCTCGTGCTAGTACAATACCAATAGGCGGATGATCACCTTCTACATTTTCTTCTTTTTCAAAGTAGCCGAGATACATATTCATCTGTCCGATGTCTTGGTAATGGGCTTCTTCCCTTTTCAGATCAATGAGTACAAAACATTTCAAAATGCGATGATAAAACACCAAATCCACATAATGATGACGATTGCCTAACGTAATACGGTATTGCCGTCCGATAAAGGCAAAACCTTTTCCCAATTCTAGCAGAAAGTGCTGTAAATGCGTAAGAATGCGTTCTTCTAGTTCCGATTCAGATAAGTGATAAGGTTCTGGGATTTTTAGAAATTCCAAGACGTAAGGAGAACGGATAAGGTCTTCGGGTTTGGATACGCTTTGTCCTTCTCTAGCTAGTTGCAGAATACCTTCTTTGTCTTTGGAAGCTGCTAAACGCAGAAAAAGAGAGGTTTTCTTTTGGCGAATGAGTTCTGTGGTACTCCATCTTTCAAGCAGCGTTTGTTTCTCATAGAAGGAACGCTCCAAAGAGTCTTCAATTTTAAGCAATTCCACAAAATGCGTCCATGATAAATTGTGCGGAAGCTCCGCACGTTTTGGATATGCCAAGTAAAACTGTCGCATTCTATTCAAATTACTTCGACTAAAGCCCTTGCCTAATGTGTGGGATAAATCTTTGCTGAGTTGGGGTAGAAGTTGTTTTCCATATATGGCAGTTGCGCGTCCTTGCTGCTCAAACTCTATGATATATTGCCCAATCAACCAATAGGTCTGCACTAAATGCGAATTGACCGCTATCGTTGCCTGCTTTCTACCTTCTTGATAGATAGAATTGATTTGCGCTAGTAGCTGCTGATAGCTGGCTTGTTTTTCTATTTGCTTCATATTTTGAGCTTACTCGTATATCTATTTGAACTTCATCAAGCCCTCAAGGGCAATACATTCTTCACCTTGTCTCCTTCTGTCAGTCGTTTTTCCAAATCCGTTTCGTGACCTATAATTCTTTCAAATAGTGAGACACCGTCTCACTATTTCATTTCCCCTTCCCAATCACACACGCTGCGCATCAATAGCCGCAATACCAACCATATCTACAATTTGCCGTACACTAGCCCGCAATTGTAGCACATGCACAGGTTTTTTCAAACCTAATAAGACTGGCCCAATCGTTTCCATATTGGCTGCCGTGTTGAGTAGATTGTACGCAATATTTGCAGAAGACAGATTCGGGAAAATAAGGACGTTTGCGCGTTCTCCAGCAAGTTTAGAGAACGGGTAGAGTTGCGCCAAATCTTCTTTATTTAAAGCCAAATGTGCTTGCATTTCCCCATCTGCTATCCAATCAGGATGTCTTTTATGCAAAATTTTGGTGGCATCGCGCATGAGTTTTGCAGACTCTCCATCTGGAACAGAGCCAAAATTGGAGTAGGTCAAAAACGCAATTTTAGGCTCAATATTGAAGGCTTTTACCCGATGTGCTACTAATTCGGCGATGCCAGCCACATCTTCGGCACTAAGATGATGATTCACGGTCGTATCTGCCAAGAATAGCGGGCCTGTTTTGGTTGTCAAGATGTGCATACTTGCAATTTTACTGACTCCTTCTCTAGCACCAATTATTTCTATCGTTGGCTTCAATACCTCTGGATAGCGTTTGGATAGTCCGCTGATTACCGCATCCGCATCCCCCATTTCTACCATCATCGGTGCGTAATATCTACGGGAATTTAAAAGTTCCTGCGCGCCTCTTTGCGTAAGTCCCTTACGCTGCCGTTTTTGGTAGAGTGCTTTCACATAAGTCTCCAAGCGATTTTCCTCCTGCTCGTTCACAGGTAGTTTGGGATCAATGATTTTGATGTCAGGCAGATTGATATTATTCTCTTCAATCAACTGCCTGATTTTATCTGTATTGCCCAGTAGGATAGGGGAAGCAATTTGTTCTTCCCATACAATTTGCGCTGCTTTCAGTACGGATAGCTCCTCGCCATCTGCAAAAGCTACCGTTTTTATTTCTTACTTGGCTTTGGTTTCAATAATTTTGGAGAGCGTGTTGTCATTCCCTAAACGATTTGTGAGTTCCAGTTTGTAAGCCTCCCAATCCTGTATAGGGTGCAGGGCGATTCCAGTGTCCATTGCCGCCTTAGCAACAGCAGGTGCGACCGTGCTAATCAAACGCGGATCTACAGGTTTTGGAATAATGTAGTCTTTGCCGAATGTGAGATTGGCATTATTATACGCCATATTCACGATGTCAGGTACTGATTTTTTTGCCAATTCTGCAATAGCATGAACCGCGCCAAGCTTCATGGCTTCATTTATCTCCGTAGCGCGTACATCGAGTGCGCCTCTAAAGATAAATGGGAACCCTAACACATTATTTACTTGGTTTGGATAGTCGGAACGTCCTGTCGCCATGATACAATCTGGGCGCACTTCTTTTGCGAGTTCATAACTGATTTCAGGCGTAGGATTTGCCATCGCGAAGATAATCGGCTCTTTTGCCATGCCGCTAATCATCTCAGGAGACAAAATGTTTCCCACCGATAAGCCCACGAAAACATCTGCGCCTTTCAAACTGTCCGCTAAAGAAGTAGCTGCTGAAACAGTATTATTGATAAATTCGGGTTTTTTGCCATTCAAGTTGGTTCTATCTCCATGTATCAAGCCTTTGCTATCATACATAAAGATGTTTTCCTTTTTCGCGCCGAGGGATAGATAAATCTTGGTACAAGAAATAGCAGAAGCTCCTGCGCCATTTACTACAATTTTCACATCTGCGAAGTCTTTCCCAACGATTTCCAAAGCATTCAATAAAGCTGCTCCACTGATAATTGCCGTGCCGTGTTGGTCGTCGTGCATTACTGGGATGTTCAACTCTGCTTTTAGGCGTTCTTCAATTTCAAAGCAATCAGGAGCTTTAATATCTTCCAAATTGATCCCTCCGAAAGTAGGTTCTAGTATTTTGACGGTACGAATAAACTCTTCTACATCCTTGGTCTCCAATTCTAAATCAAAACAATCTATGTCTGCGTAGATTTTAAATAGCAAGCCCTTTCCTTCCATCACAGGTTTA
>CALGLY010000771.1 GCA_937959095.1 uncultured Saprospiraceae bacterium | reverse complement strand
TATTTAGGAGTTTGCGTACTTCTTCATCTATCAGTGTCGCCGTTTCTTCGGAGTATGGCCGATTGAATTGGTCTTGCTGTAAACCATAGAAGGACACTTGGCCTACTCGCTCATTCATACCAAATACCGAAATCATGCTATAAGCCATTTTCGTTACTTGGTCGAGATCACTTTGCGCGCCTGTTGATACTTTTCCGAAGATAATATCCTCCGCAGCACGTCCCCCGAAGGTCATGCAAATTCTATCGAGCAATTGCTCGGTGCGCGTGATGTATTCTTCTTTAGGCAAGTATTGAGCATAGCCCAATGTACCAATTCCGCGCGGTACTATCGTTACTTTCACCAAAGGAGAGGCATGCTCCAAGAACCAACCACAAACCGCGTGACCTGCTTCATGGTAAGCAATAATTTCTTTCTCTTGTGGTGAAATAAGCTTGTTCTTCTTTTCCAGTCCGCCAATTACTCTATCCAATGCATGATTGAAATCATCCATGTCTACAGCGGACTTATTGCGACGCGCTGCTACCAAAGCGGCTTCATTACACACATTCGCTATATCTGCGCCTGCAAAACCAGGAGTCATTTCAGCTAAGGCAACCGACTTGATGTCGCTTCCTATTTTGATATTCTTCAAGTGGACTTTGAAAATTGCTTCGCGCCCTTTCAAGTCTGGGCGATCAATACCGATTTGGCGGTCGAAACGTCCAGGACGTAATAGTGCCTTATCTAGTACATCAGGACGGTTGGTTGCTGCCATCAGGATAACACCCTTATCGGTGCTGAAACCATCCATTTCTACCAACAACTGATTGAGGGTGTTTTCTCGCTCATCGTTGCCACCCGTCACATTGTTTTTTCCACGTGCACGACCGATTGCATCTATCTCATCAATGAAGACGATACAAGGTGCTTTCTCGCGGGCTTGCTTAAAGAGATCACGCACTCGTGATGCGCCTACTCCTACAAACATCTCCACGAAATCGGAACCAGAAATAGAAAAGAAAGGTACACCTGCTTCCCCTGCTACGGCTTTCGCCAAGAGGGTTTTACCTGTACCCGGAGGGCCTACAAGCAGTACGCCTTTTGGTATTTTACCACCTAATGCAGTATATTTTTTAGGATTTTGCAGGAAGTCTACAACTTCCATTACCTCTTCTTTTGCTTCGTCTAGTCCTGCTACATCTTGGAAGGTAACATTGACTTTTGCATTCTGATCGAAAAGAGTCGCACGTGATTTTCCGATATTGAAAATCTGAGAGCCAGGTCCACCAGGCCCACCACCTACGCGGCGCATGATGAAAATCCAGATACCAACAATCAATAAAATCGGAATCAACCAGCCTACAATGACTGGACCCCAATCACGTTCTTCGCTAAAGCCTTGATCAAATTGTGCTTCTTCGGGTAGGGTTTCATCTAGTTTTTCTAATCGTTCTTCAAACTTTTCCAATGAACCTATCGTCACATAATAGTGTGGTCGTTTGCCAAATGTACCATCTGTGATACTCGAATGGTCACCTTCCCCTATCCTATCTTCTTTGATGTAAATATTAGCTTGCTGCTTATTTACAATACGAAGCTTTTCTATATCTCCAGCTTTAGCAAATGTCTCGAATTTATCATAATTGATTTCTGAGCTACTAGCACTAGAGAAATTTAGAATATTGAATCCTATCAAGAAAACCGCAATGGCAATGTATATCCAATATGCGCCTATCTTGCCCGACGGATTCTCGTTATTATTATTGTTATTATTATTCGCCTCCATTTATCAGGTTGTCTTTAAAATCGCCTCGTCCCATTTTAGTGAGGAGTAGCTTGCTACTTCTTCATTTTACTAAGGTGAGTTCGTCGAGTAGTCGAGTTTTAATTTATATTAGGCTCGATTACTTATTAATTAACGACTGGAATCGAAAAACGTTTGTAGCTTTCGACTAAAGCAGACGAAAATACTATAAATTTTGATATTCTGTGACTTTTGCATCGTTCCAAAGCCTTTCTATCTCATAAAAAGCCCTTGTTTCGGGATAAAAGACATGAATCACGGTATTAAAATAATCTAAGCACACCCATTTGCCTGTATCCAAGCCTTCAATATGAGTAGCGGCTAAATCGGCTTCTTGTTTCAAACGACGATTGATATTTCCCGCAATCGCTTTTACCTGTACATTCGATTCGCCTTCACAAATAATGAAAAAATCGGTAGGTGCATCGGCTATTTCTCGTAAATCTAGTTTTAGAATATTTAAGCCTTTTATATCTTGAATGCTATCTATGATTAATTCGTTCAAGTCTTCTTGAGATAATACTACTGTTGTTGCAGTTGCTGTCGTATTCAAATTTTCAACTATTGATGATGATGAAATTTAACTAATACAGAGTCGAATCAGGATTCCATATTTGCCTTTATCACAAAACGTTTATAAAGTTATGCAAAATTAGATATATTTCAAGTCTAATTATCCTATGTAGGTATAAAAATCCTTTATTTTGGCGAATAAATTACATCCTAGTAGATTTTATGCACTTGTACTATCAATTATAACGCTTATGCAAAGATAATGACACATCTACCAAACACACTTTTTATAGGGAAAGTTCTGTTACATTTTCCTTCTTTGGCTTCTACGAATGCTTCTGCAAGTGAAATGCTTACTGAAATGCAAGTAAGTGAAGGTACGGTAATTTCTACATTTAACCAATTTGCAGGGCGCGGACAAATGGGAAATACTTGGGCATGTCTGCCTGATGAGAATATCGCAATGAGCATTATTCTAATGCCAAAGTTTTTATCTCCTCAACGCCAATTTCTCCTGAATTGCATTACTGCTCTTGCGGTGAGAGATACCCTAGCCCGACATACCAACAAGCAAGTGAGTGTGAAGTGGCCAAACGATGTCCTGATAGAAGATAAAAAAGTGTGTGGCATCCTTATTCAAAACACCCTTTCTAGCAATCAAATTTTGACGAGCATCGTAGGAATTGGGCTAAATATCAATCAAACGATTTTCTCTCCAGATTTGCCTTATGCGAGTTCCTTAGCTATCGAGACAGGAGAGCAGTTTGATTTGAAATTCCTCCAAAAAGAATGTTTTGAAACCTTAGAACGCTATTACCTCAGCCTCCGCAGCGGCAATACGCATCGAGTGGAACGCGCCTATCTGGCACAACTATATGCCTATCGAGAAGTGCGTACTTATGAATTGCCCGATGGGACTCGCTTTGACGCAACGCTAGTTGGAATCACAGCAACAGGACAACTCATCTTAGCTTGGAATGGTCAAGAGCAGCATTTCAATGTAAAAGAAGTCGCCTTGCTACGAAGCTAAATTTCCCTTGCCTATTTGCCTAGGATTTCCATTTGCTAATCATTAACAAAGCCGAGTATACTTCTTGCTCCATTCATTCGTATATTTATATATCTGACTGTTTTTTTGAATTAGGAAGCACTCAAGAAATGAATTAAAAATACAGATGAAACAACCACTCAACATCGCCCTATTATTGGGACTCCTCGCTGTGGCATCTATTTATGCTACACAAAAAAAAGAAAATAATAATTTCTTAGCCAATCCCGATATCCTGAAGACAGGCATTGTGCATAAGTACTATTATTCCATTACTGAAAAAGGAGGCTATACATCTGAAACAGACATTGAGTATCGCTACTATCAGCAAGGCAAAACGAGTAATGAACTCATCGAAAAACGGTACAATCCTGCCTTTAAGCAAGATTGGGAAAGCACCTATCAATTGCAAGGAAACAAGGTGAAACTAGAGCAACGCAGCACTATGAATTGGTATGGAGATACCCTTAATTTTGGACTTGGAGATGAACGTATCTATTTAAATTTTGGAACAGATGAAGCACTTTCTGAAGTAAGTATTAGCTATCCAAATGGTTTCTCCCGACACATCACCCAAGAGACTAGAGCTATTGGAGATACTTTAATCAATGAGATGCCTGCCAAAATAGTAACACGCAACCGAACCATTGTCAATACTAAAGTAGACCAAACAGTTGATACTACAGAAGTGAAAATCAAAGAAATATATGTGCAGAATTTCGGTTTATGGTCTATGGTTGGTGAAGATGATAAGCAAAGCTATGAGTTAATATTGGTAGAACAATTATTACCCGAACCCTTCAAAAAGATGGCACAACACGATATGAAACGCGTAGGCTATATTGACTTTGATAAAACGCTAGATAAAGAAAAACCTTTTTCGCTTTGCAAGCGACAAATCGAAATGGTTGATTATTACAATAGCTCAGATGTTGCAAATAGGGCGCACTTCATAGGAGGAAAAAAGCCACTGAAAGCCTATGTCTTTGATCGCTTGGAGGAGCAAAAATTACATAAAGAATCAGGCTACTTAACCTTTCGATTTGTAGTTAATTGCGAAGGCAAAGCAGGACGTTTCACGACGGATCAATCTAGTTTTGAATACGCGCAAAAAGAATTTCATCCAGAAACGGTGCAACACCTCTATGAGATTTTAAAATCGGTGCCGCAATGGTCACCTAACACTGGTCGTGGACAAATACGAGACGCATACACTTATATCACCTTTATACTGAAAGATGGAAAAATTACAGAATTACTGCCTTAGCAGTAGGAAAAAAATAGATTCAAAATTTCCAACGCCAAGCAGTTTTAATAAAACGTTTAAAATGAATCACTTCTTTATCAAAACTGCTTGGCGAAATTCTGAATCTATTTTTTTCGTATTCCTTAGCCTGCTAGTCTTGCTACTAGTAAGTGCTTGCCACCAAGCAACTCCTTTATACAAGAAGGAATTTACACCTGAGCAAAAGACCCAATATGCAAAACAGCTCTTGGACGGTGTAGGGCGTTACTATCAAGGTATGCCTGAAAATTATTTTTTGATGCAAGAGGCACTTTCCTTAGATACGAGCAATGCCGATATTTATAGAGAATTGGGCGTAGCTCCCTTGAAGCGTGGTTTAATTTCTCAATTTCAGGATGGATACGCAAAAGCGGTCGAATTGAATCCTTTGGCTTGGCAAGCATGGCGGGGGTATTTGCACCTCTATTTTCATAGAGACTACAATAATGCCATTAAGGACTTTGATGCAGCCGATCCGCTAACACCCAATTTCGTGGATTATCCGCAATCGCAGAGCATTGATTTAATGCGTGGTATTTGCTACTTGATGAAAGAAGATTACCCTCGTGCATTGCATTATTTCGATAAGCATTTCGCCTATGAAAGTAAGGAAATAGGGATAAAATATCTCGAAAATAAAGCTTTTTTATATCAAGGGATTTCGCATTTCAAAATGGGGGCATTTCAAAAAGCAATAGATATTTTTGATCTCGGCTTGCAATACAATACGACTGCACCCGACTTGTATTTTTGGAAAGCAAAATGCTTACTTGCCTTGCAAGGAGATGCTAAAGCAATAACTACAACTGTAGAGCAGGTGAAACAACAATTCAATAGGCGCAATCAAAGAGGTTATGTAGAGGAGTTTTATCAACTCTATTGGTCAGATGTGGAGGAATTGGAGGCGGCATTGGAAAATCTCTAACTTAACAATAGTCATTTTTAATACGAGCCCTTTGGAGTTTTAAAAACTTCAAAGGGCTTGCATTATGAAATAATTCCACGGCTTTAGGGGGAAGTATTCTTAAACAATTCATCCAATAAGACTTCCAAAGCTGCATTCGAAGGACGAGGCGCATTCGAATTCATTATTTCTCCTTCTTTATCGAGCAACAAATAACGTGGAATGCCTGCTATTTCCAATTCTTTACAAAAAACAGAATCAAAGCCTTCGTAAATAATCCAGTTTTCCCAATCCATTTCAAGGATTTCTATTGCTTCTAGCCACTTTGTTTTATCTACTTCTTTATCCAAAGAAATCGAGAGGACTTGCAAGCCTTTAGGCGCATATTTATCTTTAATCTTTTTCTGAAAAGGCATCTCCGCACGACAGGGCGCGCACCAACTTGCCCATACATCAATATAGGTATACTTTCCCTTCAGGTCTTCTATTAATACGACTTGCTCTTTTGTATTTCGGAAGCGTGCTAAAGGAATATTGATACGTTCTTCTTGGGGTAGAATAGTACTAGAAGTAGGCTTACCCATAAATTGTTCTAAATCCTGTTTGGTTAATGCCTCATCGGAAGCAAGCAGGAAAAAATCTGCTATTGCCTCTAGGCAAGTTTGCTGGTCATCATAGATGATATGGTGTTCTCTTATCTGTTCAGATGCACCATAGCGAAATCCCGATTTTAGATTTATTCCTATTGGATGCAAAAGCGCAGCAAAGCCGCCGCCTAATTCTTGTTGTCGTGTATATTTCATACTAGCATCGACCGTAGAAAAATAAGTCCATTTCTTATTTTGCTTATCTACGGCGTAATATTCGAAACCTCTTGATTTATCTTTTTTGCTGGCAGGTTTCCAATCCTTTCGTTCAAAACGTGCTAAAGCAGCAGGTGGCAAATTAAGTTCGAGATAATGACCACCATCCATTTTTAGATAATTGTCCATTCCAAACTGAATACTCTTGGTTTGTTCTCCATTCGGTGAATCATATTCAAGTACCAAGGTATCTCCACAAACAGTATAGTTGAAATAAAGAGTATCGGAAGCGGATGCAATATCTAGCGTATCAGTATTGAGCACTATTTTTTGTTTTGCGGGTGCTATTCCATCTACGTAATACTGCTTTACTTCAATGCGTCCATTGAAGGTCTGTGCTTGTACTGTAAGAACAAAGAAGAGAAAAACAGGGATTTGCCAATATTGCATAGGATTGTTTTT
>CALGLY010000770.1 GCA_937959095.1 uncultured Saprospiraceae bacterium | reverse complement strand
CTAGCGATTTTTTATTTTTTTTGCAGGCGAACCCAAAGCAATAATACCTGCTGGCAAATCTCCAAAGACAGAAGAACGCGCCCCAACTACCGTGCCACGCCCAATCGTCACATCAGGCGCGACATAGACATCGGTAGCGAGCCAGCACTCGTCCTCAATCGTTATTTTTTTAGCATAAATAGGGAAGCTTTCTGCTTTATAATCATGTGAACCCGTGCAGATATAGGAGCGTTGGGAGATGACTACATTTGCCCCTATTTCTATTTCTCCAAGACTATATAAAACCACTTCATCGCCTATCCAACTGTAATCTCCTATGCTGACTTTCCAAGGGAATTGCGTGTGCATGCTAGGCCGCAGAATTACGCCTTTTCCTACTTTCGCACCAAAAGCTCTTAGTAACCACCGTCGCCAGCCATACAGAAATTGCGGAGAGGTTTTAAAGAATAATTTCTGCACAATCCACCACAACTGCACATACCAACCTGGACGACCTCTGAAATTGGGTGGTAACTCAAACTGATTTAATTTTTGATAGGATTGCTGGTTCATACTTCAGCTTTTTCTACTTCATTGCCTAAAACTGCGGAAAGTTCTAAATCATATTTTTCGCGCAAAATTTCCTCCAAGGAACGATGAGACAATTCTTTTTGAATTTCCATAATGACCGTATCTATTAAGAAGCGAAACCAAAAGCCCTGCAAGCCATGAAAAACCAAACCCTCTTTACCATCCAAGAAACCTAATTTGAAAAAATAGCGATAAATAAAATAAAAAACACTACGCACAAACAAGGGTGTTTGTTGAAATACATTCCGCTTAAACCATCGTCGTCGCTCAATAGGATTGCCGAATAGATTGGCTTTTAGTGTACCATTTTCTTCCTTATTTGCCTTATAAATTGTTTCGGCTGCTTCATAGACTGCCCAACGTGCGTGTTTTACTGTAAAATCTCTAATATTACTCATCACGCCATCTTCTAGGTCTGCATCTTTGGGAGTTGTTTGCACATTTCCAGTAGAAATAAAGTGCTGATCATAAGCTTTAGCCTCGCAACTCGCTGTGCCTTTCCGCGTCAGGCGCAATTGATAAATCGGGTGATAACCACCATATTTTATCCATCTTCCCATGAAGATAGCGCGCCTAGCAATCAAGTAGCCATCAATACTTGTATCATTCGGATTGAATTCATTGTTTATCCAATCGACGAACTGCGGGGTAGCACATTCCCCAGCATCGAGGTGCAGTACCCATTCGCTTTGAAAAGGATAATTGGCTTGTGCCCAATTGCGTTGTGCGGAATAATTTCTGAACGGACGCTGCACATAAGGAATGTTCCAAGCCTCCAAAATATCAAGCGTACTATCCGTAGAATAAGAATCTACAACAAAGCGATTCGCTCGGATGTCCTTGATAGAATCCAGACAAGCAGGCAGATTATCTTCCTCATTGAAAGTGAGGATAATGATAGTGAGTGGATAGGTTGAGTTCATTATTATTTGATTGCGTTTATCATTCCTCGTGCTACACTTTTCTTTATTTTCCAAGTGCGGTAGAGTTTGTCGCGGCTCATACGATTGTAGGTGCTTGCCCAAAAATCAGGGTTGTAAGCATTCCATAAATCATAGGCTTGGTGAAGCTTTCGTCCAAATACATCCCAGGGCTTGGGTGAACCTACAAAATGGATAATCGAATTTTCTGTATCCGTTATGAAGCCATCCATAGGCGACCATCTGCGATTGTATTGCTGCGGTAAATAGGCAAAATTTCCTTTAAAAAGCGCGTTTAATAAGGTCTGATCAGCACTCAAAAAACGATTGCCATAGGTTTCGCAAAGCAGTTGCGATTTTGCTTCTACTTGCTGCGCTTTCCAAGCTTTTTTATTGAACAATAAAACGCCGCTATTGAATACGCGTACATTAGCTTCAAAATCGAGGGTATTGATATAAAAATCTGCATCTCTTGATTGCTCCGTTCTGCCACCATTCACCGCCGCAAGGGGGAAGTTGCTATATTTAAAATGTCTGAGTTCTAGCACATCTAGCAAAACCACTAAGTCCGTATCAAGATAGAGGACTTTTTCTGCGTCTATTAATTCAGGTATGAGCAATCTGCCATAAGGAGTCCAATCGCCATGCAAGGAGTGTAAATGCCCGAAGGTTTGTTTTGCATCAAAATCTATGAAATGAATGCCGCCTTTGAAATCATTTATAGCTGCTAGTTTTTCAATATTCTTTTTGTGCGTTACTGGAACATCTGAACATAGAAAATGCAATTGCAGTTGCCTCGTATCCGAGCAATGCTGAAGGAGCGAAGATAGGGTCGCGCCCAAGCCTTCCATTCCTAGTAGATTGATATTAAATGCTACGTTCATAAGTTGTTATAATACTTGTTGCTTTGGTTTCCAAAAGTAAATTCTCATACACGTCCACCCACTTGTTACTATTCGCATGAATGTCAAATTCGCGGACAGCTAAGGAGCGCGTACTTGCTTGTAAAGCGTTATATTCTTCAGGATGTAATTGCAAAATAGTATCCACACAATCCGCTAAACTACGGATGCTATTATCCACCCAAAAACCAGCTTGTTCTTCCTCCAAAACTTTCCAAGGTGTATGAATAGAAGCGACTGCCGGTGTGTTTTGTGCCAATGCTTCTGCGACTACAATACCAAAGTTTTCGGTATGGGAAGGCATTATCAAAAAATAAGCTGCTGCCAAAAGTTCCTGTTTTGCTTCGCCTGCTACATGCCCTAGGAATTCTACTTTTGTTTCTAAATTTAAGTCCTTTACTAAGGCAAGTAATTGTTCGCCATAAGTATTTTTGTGGTCGCCTGCTATTTGCAGAGTAAAATCGGAGGTTCTAAAATGCTTGGATTCGTGTAGTGCCGCGATTAGATTTTCAATCGCTTTTTTGGAATCTATTCTGCCTAAATAGAGTAAATAATTTTCTTTTGGAAGGGCTATAGGCTTCGGTAATTCCATATAATTCGTCAATTGAACTACTTTAATATCCTGCCCAAAAGTCGCTTTTGCATATTGGGTTTCTGCATCGCAAGTCGTGTGAAAGGTGCTGCTTTTTCGCAAAAAATATTTAATTAAAAAGATAATAGGACGCTTTTTCCAACTACTTCGCTGCATCATATGTGGGTCTAAATCGCCGCGAACAGACCACACGATAGGTTTCTGATAAAACAGTTGATTGAGCAACGCCATCAGAAAAGAAGCAGGATAGAAAATCATCGTTAAATGCAGGACATCGACTGTTTTCAGTTGCTTCCAAGCGGTGAAAAGGAGGGCAAGTGGGAGATAATGCATCCAATTTTTAGTATAAATAATTTTAGCAAAATCTCTTTCCAACCACTTCCTTCTCGGCACGGCTTGGGATAGCCCTCTATCAGTAGAAACGACTTGCACTTCTACGCCTTTTTTCATTAATGCTTTTGTGAGCCAATAGACGCTATTATCTGGCCCGCCCGTCTGTGCAGGATAAAAACTACCCGTCGGGAAAAGCATCTTTATCTTAGAATTCCTGCTCATGGATACGCACTTTTTTTGCCGTTTGTACACGCTCCTGCGCAAAGGCAATATCTTTGATATAAATCGTATTGAATTCCTCGCCGTAGCTTGCTCTTTGTTCCAATTTTCGTTCAAAAGGGAAATAATAATACGGCTGAAAATTCGCATCAAGCAACTGTTGATGAATAGCGTTTTCATCATAGCCATATCTATTACCTGAGCCATTGAGTTCTATAATTATCGCTTTCAAGTGGTCGTTTTTCAGTGTATTGGTCATGCCTTTTAGCACCTCTGTTTCAAAGCCTTCAACATCCATTTTCAGAAGCGTATCTTGTTTCAATTTTACTACTTCATCGAGGGCTTTTACTTGTACTGCAATGGTGTCTTTCCCTTCTTTTTTAGCAACATGATTGGTCGTATCCAAATCTTTCGTAAAGTGTAAAACAGCTTCTTCTTTTCCTAGTCCAATATTCAAAGCTTGCACTTTAGTAGCCGCATTATTCAGTGCTATATTCGTACTCAAATGTTCAAAAGTAGAAGGAATCGGCTCGACAGAAAGGGTACTTGCGCCCACTTCGCTCGCTGCTAGTAAGGTGTAACTTCCCACATTCGCGCCAATATCAATGAACTGATCTTCTGCTCTTAAAAAATGAAGCACAAATGCCATATCTTCAAACTCTTGCAAGCCACAATAGAGGTTTTGCGTCGCGCCTGTCAAGCCGCGCCACATGAGGAATTTACTCTGTGTTGCAAACGGCACTACAACAGGATGTGGTGTCAAGCGCGTGCTGATTTGCCACTTCAAGAATCGTACAATCGCTCCCAAGCGACGCTTGCAATTGAGTGGGTGTGTATAGATGAAATTTAGTGTTTTGAAAAATCCTTTGAAAGGCATTTTTATTATGCTTTTTATTTTGAACGCAGAGACGCGGAGGCGCAGAGTTTTTTATTTTTTCTGTGTATCCGAAGCAATTTCCTGATACAAATCATAATACTGCTGTGCTATTGCGGCAGATTGGAAACGCAATTTGTTTTTTCGCCCTGCTTCAATAAGTGCTTGTCGAAGTTTTTCGTTTTGTATGATAGTAAATATGCCTTTTCTAATTGCTTTTACTTCGTAAGGATTCACCAAAAGTGCCGCTTCTCCAGCCACTTCGGGCATAGAAGAAATCGTGCTAGTCAAAACCACTCGCTCTACGCTATTTGCTTCTACAATAGGCATTCCGAAACCTTCAAAAGTCGAGACAAAAGCAACGATATCACAAGCGTGATACTGTGCTAAAATCTCTTCGGAAGATATATTGTAGCGATTGCTAAAGTCGATTTTATAACGGTCTAAATGTGCTTGCTGCTTCGCGTTCAATTTGCCTACAATAGATAAGTGACAAGGAATGCCCGCTAAGGCTTCAATGAGTCGAAGTAGGTTTTTATTTTCGCCTGTACCTACTTGTAGTATAGTGGGTTTTTTACTATTGAATGGCTTCGGTTTTGGTTGGTACATGGCATCCACCGCTACGGGGACAATCTTGATTTTATCCGCATCGCAATTCGTATATTTCAGAATATCTTGCTTCGTACTTTCTGAAATAGCGGTGATGTATTTCGCTTTTTTTGCAGGTAATACCAAGTAGAGCCAGCGAATAAAGGTCTTTTGCCAGCCTTCTTTTCTATCCACAAAACGACAATCTAAAATCGTGAGTAGGACCCGATTTTTACGCATTAATAAATTTAAAAAATGCACTTCCCCCGTGATGTGATTTACACTTTTCGATTGCCGAAAGGCGGCTTCTGTGATATTGAATACTTTGGTCATCAAGCCATCATTGTAGCGACTACAAATTTGGACGTTAGCATCTATTTTATTTGCTAATTGCGTTCTTATATCCTCAAAAATAGCTTCTAAACTAAAGTTGAATCCTGGTCTAGGACGACGTTGGAAAAAAGTGACTTTAAGCATGACTTTTTTAATTGAGAATTAAAAATTGAAAATTGAAAATGGAGAATGTCGCTAAGTTTGGCTTGAATAAGAATTCAAGCCAAACTATCTGAGTAGTGAGGTTTAGTTTTATCGTTTCTTTCAAAAGACTGCAAAATTGCTTGCACACAAGCATCGAGCGAATAGTCTTTTAAGCCTTCACTTGCCCAATCAAAATCGCGGGGATAGCTTGCTAATTCATGGGCTTTTTCTGCGAGTTGTTTAGCATTATTATCTTCAAAAACCTTGAAACGCTCCCATAATTTGAAGTTTTTGCTGCTGCCTACGAATTCACTCACCGCCACGCTGCATCCTGCTTGCATGGCTTCATTGACGACTAAGCCCCAGGTTTCGCCTAGTTGCCGTGATGGTAGAATGAGCGTATCCATAGCTAAATAATGCGCTGCTATTTCCGATTGATTGACGAAGCCTGTGAAAACCGTTTTGAGTCCATATGTTGCTTCATAGGTTCTAGCAGTTTCCTTCAATTTGTCTTGCAATGCGCCACTTCCCATGAAATATAAGACCGTCCGCGCACGTAGTTCCGAAGGAAGGTAATCGAGCATTTCAAAAAGGAGATTTGGATTCTTTTTAGAAATAAATTTCCCTGAAAAACCAATTACATAGCGGTCATTTGCTATTTGATACTTCGTTCTAGTGCGCGTTCGAGCTATTTTTTTTTCTGTAGTGGATAAATCTGTAAAGCGATCGACGGTAAAATAATGGGCTGGAAATAGTTGCTCTTCCGCGACTCCATGCGCGAGATAATGCTGTTTATTCAACTGCCCGATATAATAAAAGCGATCAATGAGGCTATAAATTTGCTTGTAATAAGCAGTACGTAATAAGCTCTTCCATTGTGGTCTTGGAAATGCCTTATCTTGATTTTCGCAACGCAAGTATACTGGAATACCTGCTCGTCGCGCTTCCCAAAGAGCTACCTGATCGAATTGATAATTCAAGCCTGTTAGTAGAATTGCTTTGGGTTGTAGTTTTTGAATTATTGCTTTCACGCCTTTGCCTGTAAGGGATTTCCATCCCGAAAAAGGCTTGCCATTTTCTGTTCCTAAATTCGTATAATTATACCCTTCGAGCATTGGTTCATCCCAAGCAATTTGTTCCCCAAAGCCTTTGTCATGATAGCCTTCTACGGAGCATATGGTGGCATAGGCTAGGTGTATACTATTGGGGGCAATGCGGTTGATGGCTTGCCAAATGGGGGTGCGATATTGCA
>CALGLY010000769.1 GCA_937959095.1 uncultured Saprospiraceae bacterium | reverse complement strand
ACGCCATTTTGCTGGTGCAGTAGAAAGCCACTTTGTCAATAAAAAAGTGTAATTTCAGCAATCTTATAAATTTCGTTGGTTTTTGCTATTGTCATGGTGGTTCAAGCTTCCTTAGTTTAGAATGATTTTTATCATAAACTTAAGCAGACTTGAATGACTCAAAGTAATTCTTTTGTAGTAGAAGCAATGACCCCTTTTTCTGAAAGTCTTATCTGGCAACTGAACCAAGATTATTATAAAAAGGCTGGAATTAGCGCGTGGACGAGTGAGGTCGTACCACATCATATGACGAGCAATTCGATGGTGGGCAAAACCTATGCGGAATTGATACTCGGTTTTTTAAAAGATTTGGCGGCAAAAGGAACTACGCAAGATACCGTTTATATCCTAGAACTCGGTGCAGGACATGGTCGTTTGGCCTTTCATATCCTGAAACATTTGGAACGCCTAGTAAATTTTCAATCTAGCAAGCTGCCACCCTATTGCTATGTCGTAAGTGATATTGTAGAAGAGAATTTAGCCTTCTTTCGTAATCATTCGCAATTTCAAATCTACTTCGAACAAGGTACACTAGATGTCGCTTATTTTGATGGGATTGAAAGTGGGGAGATTAAATTACAAATCGCAAATCGAACAATTGGTTTGCAAGATTTGAGTCAGCCGATTATCGCAATTGCCAATTACTTTTTTGATACGCTACCAAATGATCTTTTCCTTATCAAGGATAAAATAATATCTGCTTGCTCCATCTCCCTCGATACCAAGGAAGACCCAAAGACAATGAACGAAGCAAGTTTGCTTAAAAATTTGCTACTCACCTACGAAAAAACACCTTTAACAGAAACTTTTTATGAAGATCCTTTACTCAATAAGTTACTAGAAGAGTATAAGGGATTAGTCGCAAATACGCATTTGTTTTTTCCTGAAAAAGGCTTGCAGTGCTTAGACAATCTGCGAAAACTCTCGAATAAAGGGCTGATGCTGCTCACGATGGATAAAGGCTTTTTTGAAACCCATGATTTAGATAAAAAAGGTGAGCCTGAAATTATCACGCATGGAAGTTTTTCTTTGTGGGTGAATTATCATGCCCTAGGTGCATTTTGCGAAGAACATGATGGAAAGGTATTCTACCCTTCTTTTTCTAATTTTTATCTACAAATGGGCTGTCTTTTGTTTCTGCCAGAAACGGCGACCTACACGGCGACCAATGCAGCCTATCAGCTTTTTGTAAATGACTTTGGCCCAGATGATTTCAATGGTATCAAACGCCTCACCTATCAGCACATTGCGCGGCTGACGCTCAAGGAATTGATTAGTTTGCTGCGACTTAGTCACTATGATTCTACCTTCTTTGAGAAAATATTACCACGCCTCAAACAAGTTATTCGGCAAGTAAGCTTCGATGAGCGAAAACGGGTAGAACAGACCATTCAGCAGACATGGAATATGTATTTTTCAATCAGCGAACCCTTTGATCTTGCTTATGAATTGGGTGGCATGTTATATGATCTTGGTTTCTATAAAGAAGCCCTACCCTACTTCCAGCATTCCGTCGATTTATTCGGACTAAAGCCAGACATTTACTACAATAGAGCATTATGTTATTTCCAATTGCGCCAGGATGATCTCTTCCTGACAAGCATCCAAGAAGGAAAAGCAGCTTTTCCTGATTACCCAGGTTTTGCCCACTTGGATAAATTGGATACTGGGTCTTAGTATATTAGATGTGAGATTTTGAGACTATAAACTTTTCAATCACCTCAACCAGTTCTTAAACTTCACAATTTTGTCAATCGAAACAAATAGATCGGTGGCTAGTTTTGGGGCGAGCTGCACTTTCAATCTTGTAGTAGAAAGGTAATTGATTTCTGTAATTGCTTTTCTAGCGATTAAAAATTGTCGATTTACTCTATAAAAGCCTTCTGGATCTAGGAGTTGTTCCAGTTGTGTGAGGGTGAATTCTATAGGATAATTTCGTCCTTTAATTGTAGAAAGATAAGTCGTTTTATCTTTTGAATAAAAATAGGCGACTTCCTCTATCCCAATCGGTCGTAGTTTGTTTCCTACCTGTATCAAAAAGCGGTTTTTATATGTTTTCGGATTTTGGAGCAATTGTACCAATTGTTGATAATCGGCTTGTGCGGTGTTTGCTTTAAAATGCCGCTCGTACTTATCGAGAGCTTGCTGCAAATCTTCTTGAGTTATCGGTTTCAGAAGATAATCTATGCTTAGATGCTTGAAGGCACGTAAGCTGTATTGGTCGTAGGCTGTCGTGAAAATAATGGGTATCGTGCAATCTATCGCTTCCAGAATATCAAAGGACTTTCCATCGGTGAGATGAATATCCATCAGAATAAGATCGGCAGGGCTTATCGGTATTTTTTGGATGCCTTCTTTTTTAGATTCAATAATGTCTAAAACCTGAATATCTTGCGCGCAAGCATCCAGCATACGGCTTAGTTTTCTGGCGGCAATGGCTTCGTCTTCTAGTAGTAGAATCTTTATCATAAAAAAGATTTGAGATGTGAGATGCTTTCTTAAAAATTTAATCAATCACAAAGCAGTGGCACAGCAGCAATATAGTTACTTCCTGTGATTTGGAAACTGGCATTCGTAATGCCTAGCAATTCGAGTCGCTTATTTAGATTGCTCAATCCTACACCATGCGAAGTAACTTCCTCTTCGCGTTGCTGTAAATTATTTCGGACAATTAAGCTATCCTTTTCTATGTAAATATCTATTTTCAAAGGCGATGTTTTATCTAAAATATTGTGTTTTACTGCATTTTCGACTAAGACTTCTAAAGTCATAGAAGGAATGGTGCAATCCAATTTTTCATCGGGAATATGAATCGTGTATTGTAGTTTTTCTTCGAATCGAATTTGGAGTAAGTAGAAATAAGATTCTATAAAATCGCGCTCCTTGCTGAGGGGACTCACTATTTCTTCGCTTTGCTCTAAGATATAGCGATAAATATCGGATAATTCTTTTATGAAGCGTTCCGATTTATCGAGGTCTTCATGAATAAGCCCTGAAAGTACATTCAAGGTATTGAACATGAAGTGCGGATTCAATTGTTTTTTTAGCACACTTGCCTTCATGAGGGCTTGCTCTTTCAGTAGTTCCTGTTGCTGTAATTTTTCTACTGCCATGCGATCATTCCAATCAAGTAATTCTTCTATCCCAAATAGCATTCCGAAAAAAATAAAATTTCCTGCGAAAATAAAAAAAGCAAGCGGTACTAAAGGAGGCTTAGAAGGATCAGCTCTTCGATGGCGAAAACGCTCATGTGGATGAAAATTAGATTCGTTTTGCTGGAGAAAAGCTTCATCTAAGGCGTGTTTCTTTTCGATGTATTCTTGATAAATCTTAGGTACGCCCATCGTTTTGATATACACCACAAGCGGAACATATAGTAGCGTAGCAACAAGCATACTCGCCATCAGGACATAAGATAATTCCTTGGTTAGGCGTTTCTTCATTTCCTCTTTCCAGGGATGTGTTTCATTGAGTTTACGAATAGTTTTCCGAACAGGTCGGATAAAAAGTATCGTTCCAAGTACCAAAAACGTACCTCCTACCACTTCTTCCAAAATGAATAATATGCCCTGATGTGGCTGTAATAAATTAGGAAGCGTAAAGCCTAAAAGCAAAATTAAAATGAAAGAAATATAGATAAAGGAACGATTCATATTCAAAGGTATTTAATTCTGATTTAAGACGCTAGATTTGAGATATAAGATGTGAGATTGAAAACAATGTTTAGGGAACAGATAAAAAATAATCTACCAATTTTACTTGCTCTTTTTCTCTCCTACTTCGTTAAAAAGCCTCGTCGTAGCTAAGGCTATGCCTACGTTTTTTGCCTCGTATGATGAAAAAATAGCTTCGCAAAACCCGCCTGCTCCGCTTGTCGGGCAGGCTTTGGTAGGTTATTTCTTATCTGCTCCCTTATTGAAATTCGCCTTTATCTTTTCTACAAGCTTCAATAAAAAATCCACCCACCAGCATAGCACACAGTGGATGGATTTTTTATTGAAGCATTTGAATTTTGAATAATAATCACTCGTTCAAAATTCACTCCTTAGTTCGGGTTTCTTCTTAGATTTATACGATTTGCTGCTGCCGAAATCTCATACCCTAAGCGTAAGCCCTCTACACAATCCATACGAATATGCACGCCTAATGGAATTCGAGAAAAGGCGTTTTCTTCCGCGAGTTGCTCAAAGCTACTGAATGTTCTAGGTGCACTTTGGAACTCTTCGCGCCCTTCATGCGAACGGTCGGTAAAGTTCGTCGTATTGCCAAATTCCTCTATAAAAATACCCGCTGCTGCTGATGCGAAGCAAGAATGCCCCGAAGGATAGCCTGGGAAACTTGGGTTTGGCCAATATACCAAGCGGTATAAATTCGTTTGATAATCAGCATCTATAAACTCATGGATAAACACATTCGGACGCATCACCATATAATCATATTTGTATTTCCAAGTCGCTACGGCTGCATCATTTAGCGAGAGACCTAGTTTCAGATAGAGTGCTAAAGTCTCCTCCATGCCAAAGTCATATTGCTGCACCAACTGATTGGCAATAGAATACTGACGAGCAGGCGGGCTAAAGGTTAAATTCTCTACATCGTCACTCCAAAACTCTGCAATCCAAAGCTGCTCTCCATCCTCTTTTTTCGCTGCATTATTAATCTCATACACCTCTTTCATCTCTGCAAAATAGGGACTATTTGGGTCTTCGCTATATGGAATTGGAGGCACGCTTGTTGTTTGTTCCGGAGCAATGATAAACGTTCTTACCGTTCCCCAATAAGGAAATAAAGCACGTTCTGGGTCTGCTGAATACGTCCAATAGCCAGATGCTGTAGGTGGCTCATAAGAGAGTGGCTGTGGCTCTAGAATTTGTGCTTCTGCTGCTCGGTCGGTCTGGCTATAAGCAATCACTTGATTAGCCACATATTCTCCCCATCGCTTTGAGTCTTGTACGACACGCTCTGGCGTATTAGCTGCTAAACTTTGCTCTAATTCGCTTTGTAAAGTAGTGATTTTCTGCTTTGCACTAGCTGGCACATTTATCAAAAAGTGATCTAGGGTATTCGCAAAATTTTCATTTAAGGCAATTTCCCAATTGATTCCTCTGCCTCTATTTCGAGGTGTCTCAATTCTCAAACCTCTTAACTCTCGCGCAGTAGAATTATAATCTTGCATACCTGGTACTGCCGTTTCGTAGCTTGCCAAGTAGATGTACGCCAACGCTCGTGCTGTCGCATTCGGACGCATTCCGCCTGCATATCGCTCTACTTCTAGCAGGACTTCCGTCCACTCACGGACTACATCATTATCAAGTTCTGTTAGTGCCGTAGTCAGCACTTCCCCTTCTATTTCGTCTACACTAAAGTCATTATTGGAAGCTGCTTGCAAAAACTGCTCTTCAACTAAGGATTCATCTTTGGTGCAAGATTGGAAAACGATTAGCGCAATCACGAATAGGGATAAAAACTTCACTTTACTACTTGTCATGGATTTTGTTTTAAGATTTAGATAATAGGTCGCCATCCCCTTGATTGAGAATAGCTCTTCTTATCACAAGAATTGCATCGGCCGAAAACAATGAATATGAAAAGTGTATGTGTGAAGTCAAATATTGAGTTTTAGTAAAAAATATAGAATCTATCAAATGTGCTTTTTATGCTTGCGGATCTAAAGATTCGTATGAATTATGACTCAATATTCAGAAAGTTTAAAGGGCTTTACAAGCCTAAAGAGATGAATGACGGAAAGCACAGGATGAATGACGGATAGGACGAGAAGAGTGAAATCTTGGGGTTTGTCAGATTATAAGGGAGCAGGCAAAAAATAACCTACCAATA
>CALGLY010000768.1 GCA_937959095.1 uncultured Saprospiraceae bacterium | reverse complement strand
TTTAGAATACAAACTGCAGGCTCGGAATGATAAGATTTTTGCTCACTGTCTTTTCTGTAAAATCGACGAAAATAAACGGCATCGACTCCTAGCTTAGCAGCATCGTGCATATACAGACGCTCCGCATTGTTCTCTGCATCGGCTATGGTATAGCAGAGACCATTTTCCTCACGGAAGGCTAGTTGTTCAAGAATAGGATGTCCTTTTATCATCGTTTTGTATTCGTTGCGATTAAATCTATTTTTTGTTCTATTTGATGCAATTTATCCAATACCAAATAATCCATGTCACGTTTTGTTGGGAAACCAATGTATGCCACAAATTCCCATGCTTGCAATACATCCTTAGCCGCCACAGAATAAGGTTGATATTCTGAATTATCAGAGACAAGAATCAATTTTTTCTGCTTATCTAATTCGCTCACTACCTTTTTGAATAGCACCTCTCCATTCCTCAATACCAAGACATAACGTTTACCATTTTGTAAATCGCTTGCTCGTTCCAAATATTTTCCAATTACTATAAAACCGTCCCGAATAGGTGGCATCGAATCTCCCTGTATCTCAAATGCCCGATGCTGTCCATAAGGTAAGTTTGGAATATGAATTCGCGGTAAGTCCGCTACATACTCCACATCACTTATACTTTCCACATAGCCTGCCACGGCTTTAGTAGCTACAAATTCTACATTATATTTCTGATTGTCGGAAACTGTGACAGGTAAAATTCTAGTCTCTTTAGATAGGATGTTATCTACATTTTCTGGTTTTGGGTTAAATAAGTTAATACTCAAGTTCTGTTTGAGTAAAGCGTCTACATCTACTTTATAGAAAGTAGCTAATTTTAATAATTTGCTAGCTGACGGTTCGCTACTTTGTTGTTTTTCATAATTAGAATATGTAGCTCGACTTACTGCCAATAATTCTGCTATTCTTTCTTGTGAAAGATTCTTCTTTTCTCTAAGATATTTTAGATTTGAATGAAGCATTGACAGAATTTTATACAAATGTCTAAAATTTTGTCAACTTATTCAAGTGAGTTTATTGAAAAGTGTGCATAACAAGCTATCACTTCCACAAATAGGAGTTACTTCTATTCGCTATAAAAATTGTTCACAACCGATCATCAATCTCCATCAACAGATTTTCATCTACTACTTCGAACCACTGTTCCAGTTTTTCGCGGGCATTTCCACGTACTTCATCATTCACATAGACTGCAATCGTTGATAAGCCGACAAGCAGAATTCCGAAATCATCGGTATAGCCTAGAAAAGGCGTAAAATCAGGAATGACATCAATAATAGTGACGAAATAACCCAATGAACCCAATATCACGCGCTTTGCCCAAAGGGGCGTATCCTTGCGCTTATAGGCATAGTACAAAAGCAAGACTGCATAAACGGGCTTCGAGCCAATTTGTACGGCAAAGCGTTTTAGTTTCCGCCAAAATCCGCCTTCCGAAAATTCTGGTTCGTACTTCTTAATATCTTGTTTCATAATATTTTTTCTGTTTGGTACTCACTTTATTAACGATAAAAGATGCTGTGAGGTTGAATGCAAGAAAATAAAACAAACCCTCAAAACCCGAAATAAAGAACGATGAGTTAGGTTAAAAGATGAAGTCAAAGTGTTATACATTGTTTGACCATTCCTTAGTATCTTCGCGCTCACAAAACAGAAGTAATGGGGCGAAGAAGAAAATTACCAAGACTGGAGAATGTAAATATCACAGGCATAGCTGATAAAGGGCGATGCGTGGGACGCACCGAAGATGGGCGCGTGGTATTTGTAGAAGATGCCGTACCAGGCGATGTGGTAGATGTGCAAGTCAATCGAAAAAAGAAGGGCGTACTCTTTGGGTTTACGACCGAAATAAAGAAATATTCGATAGAGCGGGTAGGCGCATTTTGTCAGCATTTCGAGTTGTGTGGCGGTTGCAAATGGCAGCACCTTACCTATGCTGCACAATTAAAACATAAGCAAACCGTAGTGGAAGATGCCATCCTTCGCATCGGGAAGCTAGAGGTGGACGAAATGCAGCAAATTTTGCCTGCCTTGGAACAAACTTACTATCGAAACAAGCTCGAATATTCCTTCTCGAATAAGAAATGGCTTACCCGCGAGCAGATTGATTCGGGCATTACCAATTTGGAAGATGTACTGGGTTTTCATAAGGCGGGCGCATTCGATAAAATCATTAATATAGATCATTGTTATTTGCAGCCTGAGCCGTCCAATGCCATTCGAAATAAGGTGCAAGAAATCGCGCTGGAGCAAGGACTGAGTTTTTATGATGCGCGCGCGCAAGAGGGTTTTATGCGAAATATGGTGCTACGCATCACCTCGATAGGCGAAGTAATGCTCACCATGAGCGTGAAAGAAGATAAGCCTGAAGTCTTTCGTCCACTTTTCGACGCTATTCTGGAAGCCTTTCCGAATATTACAAGTTTTTATTATTGCATTAATGGGAAAGTGAATGATTATCTCATGGATTTGGAGATGCAGCTTTATCATGGTAAGGCATTCGTGGAGGAAAAGATGGGACATGTCAGCTTCAAAATTGGTCCAAAATCTTTCTTCCAAACCAATACGAAACAAGGAGCGCGCCTTTATGATACGGTCGTAGAATTCGCAAACCTACAAGGCACGGAAAATGTCTACGATTTATATACGGGCATCGGGAGTATTGCTTTATACGTAGCGAAGGCTTCTAAGCAAGTCGTAGGCATCGAAGAAATAGCGGCTGCCATAGATGATGCGAAAGAAAACGCAATCTTAAATGACATTGATAATACGACCTTCTACGCGGGTGATGTGAAAGATATTCTGACTACAGAATTCGCAGTAAAGCACGGCAAACCCGATTTACTCATCACCGATCCGCCACGCGCAGGGATGCACGCAAAGGTGGTACAGATGCTCTTACAACTAGAAGCACCACGCATGATTTATGTGAGTTGCAATCCTGCTACGCAAGCACGCGATTTGAATTTATTATCTGAAAAATATAAGGTCCTCAAAGTACGTCCTGTCGATATGTTTCCGCATACGCATCATATCGAGAGTGTGGCTTTGTTGGAATTGAAATAGAGTGTTAGATTTTTAGACACCTGCCCGTTGCACAGCTTGTCTGCTACAAGCAGGCAGGCGGGTTTGGAACTGAAAATCTAAAGCTCTTACTTAAAATAAAAATAATGGGCTATCAAAGTCGAAAACGAAACTATACAAGCCGTCGAGAACGACTAGAACAACATGGACGAAAATTTCGCGTCATTGGGCTATTTGTGCTGATTGCACTTCTAGTTATACTTTTTATGAATAGAAGAGAAATCTATTATTTTTATGAAAGCCTAGCCTATTAATCAATGAGTGAAATAGCCGAACAACACTTAATGCAAGATCCTGCTTTTCGTCCGTTGGTGCAGCAGATTGAGCTGGATTATCATTGGGAACCCGATGAGCGAGAAGCAGTATATCCGAAATTGCTCTCGGCTATCATTGGGCAGCAAATTTCTACGAAGGCTGCCGACTCGATAAAGGCGCGTTTTATCTCCAATTTTGGTGGAGATTACCCGCTTCCAGAGCAAATTTTAGCACATGATGTAGAAGCTTTACGCGGTATGGGCTTATCGCGACAAAAAGCGGGTTATGTTCGGAATATTGCCGATTATTTTCAGGAACATCAGTTGTTAGATTATGATTGGGAGCAAGCCAGCGATGACGAAATCCTAAAACAACTTACCGCGATAAAAGGCGTGGGAGAATGGACAGTACGCATGATTTTGATGTTTGCCCTAAACAGAGGGGATGTGCTTCCGCTTGGCGATTTAGTCATTCGGAATGGCATGATTCGGCTCTATGATGTGCAAAGCGAAGGACGACAACTCAAAAAAGACCTTAGCCTCATTGCCGAAGCTTGGCGACCATACCGCACCCTAGCTTGCTACTATCTTTGGAGCTGGAAACATCGGGATTATGTGGAGTTATTGTAAATTTTAAAGCCTTCCGTACAACATTTTTTCGAAAAAAAGCATCAATAGAATAGTAGATTTATTTGA
>CALGLY010000767.1 GCA_937959095.1 uncultured Saprospiraceae bacterium | reverse complement strand
TAGCCTTATTTGGAGCACAATGAAGCCTCTGTATTTATAAAGGAATTCATTATTAAAGCAACCCAAAGGATTGGAGGTGGTTGAGCAAAATAATCAGAAAATTACATCTGATTAAAAACAAAAAAAGATAAAGTAAAATATTGCATGCAAAACAACATATTTACTTGATTTTATCCTTCGCCCATTGCGACCAATCATGTAAGAAATACTCTAGTAAAGCAGGTCTATCTAACTCATTTGCTTCTATATCAATAGGCTTGCTTAGGTCTTCTTCAAAATGAAAAAGTTTCTTCACGGTCGTGCTATCTAAGTACTTTGTTGGCACATCTAAGGTATAATTACTCGGCTCTATCTCTCGATTCGATGCCAATACAAACCCCCAATCGCCAAAGGACGGCACATAGGCATGATAGGGGTAGACCTGCTCGAAACCGCTTTTCTGTACCGTTTCTTCAATGCACCAAAAGGCATTTTTAGTATGAAAAGTACTCGTAGCTTGTGTAGCAAAAACACCATTTGCCGATAAGCGACTCTGCACTAAACGGTAAAAATGCTTGCTATACAGTCGCGCTACGGCATCATTTGCAGGGTCGGGTAAATCTGCTAGAATCACATCATAATATTGTTCGGCTTGTAGCAAAAAACCGAGTGCATCTTCGGCAACGAGTTTCACTTTTGGATGATGTAGTGCGTCTTCATTCACCTTCCGTACTAGTGGATGTTCCTTTGCAATACGAAACACTTCGGGATCTAAATCGACGACGGTTACTTGCTCTACACGCGGATCTTTTAACACTTCACGTACTAGCAGACCTTCTCCTCCACCCAAAATCAATACTTGATACGGATGTGTAGCAACACTTAGCGGCACAAGTGCGAGTGATTCATGATAGCGATATTCATCCAAAGAAGAAAACTGAATGACTCGATTGATATAAAGACGCACATCCTTCCTATTTTTCGTGAGAATAAGATGCTGATAAGGCGTTTGCTTCGAGAAAATAACCTTATGTGTGAAGGCCGCATCGTCCCAAGTCTGTAGGAGAGGCTGCGTGAAATATAATAAGCCTGAAAATACCGCAATAATAGACAGTGCAATCCACTTCAAACTAGCCCGAAGACGTGGTGAAATATGCGCAGAAAAAAACCAAAGAATGAACACGCCCAACGCAATATTTACAATCCCAAAAAAGACCGAAGTGCGAAATGTGCCGAAATAAGGAAGCAATAAAAATGGAAACAATAAAGTCGCCAACAAGGCTCCTAAATAATCCAAAGAAAGTACATTCGCTAGATTGACCTTCAAGGGATAATATTGCTTCATTATGCGGGCTAGAAGCGGGATTTCTAAACCTGTGAGAAAACCAATAATTGCCGTTAGTGAAATTGTCAGAAATTGATACGCTACTCGGTCAAGCTGTTCAAAAAAGTAGTATAAAATAGGTACGCTACTGCCCCCCACAATACCAAGTAGCAATTCCACTACCACAAAAGAAGCCAGCAAACGTTCTGGAAAAAACTTAGAAAAATAAGAACCTACGCCCATCGCTGCCATATATATGCCGATGATAATCGAAAATTGCTTAATACTATCTCCTAGAAAATAGGAAGAGGTAGTGCTAATGAGCAATTCATAGATAATGGAGCAGAGTCCTGCTATAAAAATAGCTATGATAGTGGCACTTTTTTCTGAAAAGATTGGTTTATTCGCCATATACTAAATTATTAATAATGCTTGATTTAGTAGTCATTCAAGTTGTTTTCTAGCACAAAAATAGTTTTCTAATCGCTTTATGCAAGCAAAAAAATTATTTTTATTTTATTTAGCAACATATTGGTGATTTTCCTAAAAAAGACTTAATCTTGTAATTCAATAATTTTCTTAATTTTTAACACTACAAAATCATGAGAAAAGCATTCTCGTTTTTAGCTCTCCTTGGACTTCTTATTTGTTCTATTGCTTGCGGTACGGATTCCGATAGCGCAATTCAATACGAAAATGAAGTAGTGGAAACACCCACGCAAGGAGTTGTAACAACCGTAAAAGAAGTAAGTGAGGGTCAATTCAAAATCGAAGACGAAGTTGCTGTAGCTACTCCAGAAGACAGTCGAATCGTTGCAAAATGGTCTGACAGTACCATTGATACCTTTACCCTAGATGAAGCCCGTGTAGAACAAGAAAGTGGAAACAGAGGTGGTTTCATGACTGCTGCAAGTTATGGCATGATGGGCTATATGATGGGCAGAAGTATGGGCGCATTTCGTCCATCGGCTGGCGCGTATGTTGATCAAAAATCCTACAATAAAGCTGCAAATGGTGCTGGAAAAAGCATGAAGCAAACTGCAAAACGCACTACTATTTCTAAGCCAAAATCGGGCTTTGGTGGTGGTGGTTCTTCTCGCTCACACGGCGGATGATCAGAATTTGCTGAATTGGAGGATTTTCAGAATTTCTTCTGCTCGTAAATCTTCGATTTACATTGCAAAAAATCCATTTAGGAAATCGAAGGTTTCCT
>CALGLY010000766.1 GCA_937959095.1 uncultured Saprospiraceae bacterium | reverse complement strand
TGCTCGTAAATCTTCGATTTACATTGCAAAAAATCCATTTAGGAAATCGAAGGTTTCCTGAATGGGAAATTCTGAAAATCCTCCAATCCTGAAAATCCTGATCATTCACGAGAAAGAAATATTTCTGCCAACATACAGCGCGCACTACCACCACCAAACTGTTCGATGGTATAAATTGGGCTGTGTAGAATATTGGTGTGCGTTTCTATTGCAGCGATTTGTGCGTTACTCAAGGATTTATAGGCTTGCTCGGACATCACTAAAAAAGTCGCGCCCTCCTTATTTTTTACTTGAAGCATATTCCCTGCAAAACTTGCCATTTGCTCCAGGGATAGTTCGAGAATTGCTTTATTCGTTCGGGCAAAATGTACTTTCAATGCTTGGTGTTCTTCCTTATTTTTTACCGAATCCATACAAATAACAACGAATTGTTCAGCTACTGCCATCATCACATTGGTGTGGTAAATGGCTTGTCCGTCCGCATCACTTGCATCGAAAAGCACTTTTTGATAGTCCATCTTTGCACAGAATTCATCAAGTACTTGCTCATTGGTTCGGATACTTCGGCAGGCATAGACCAATTTATTCGGGCGATCCAAAATCAAACTCCCTGTTCCTTCTAGAAAACGCGCTTCCAATTCATGCGTTTCCAGATTTTGTTGCTGTTTCAGAATATAATCTTTCGATAGTAATGCTAAAATATCCGTTCTCCGTTCTAGGCGGCGCATTGGCGCATACATTGGATACAAAACTATTGTTCCATCCGAATGCGTACTAAACCAATTATTCGGAAAAATCGCGTCATATTTCACAGGCTTTACCGTATCGGCAACTGCAATAACTTCAATATTAGCAGCGCGCAATTTCGCCACAAATTCATCAAATTCTTGTAGTGCTAATGCTTGAATTTCTGCTGCGCTCAATTCCGTTTTGCTATCCTGAAAGGCATTGCTTGCTGCGGTTACTGGATTAAAGCCAAAATTAGCAGGGCGCACCATCAAAACCGTATCCGTTATTTGTTGTCTCATTCAATTATCATTGGTTCTCCAATAAATTCAGGTCTTTGACAATCCCGTGAAATAGCGAAGCTGTTGCATTTTACTAAAATTGTTTATCACCACAGGATTTATCGGAGAACGTTATCATTTTTGCATCTCTGGCAAATGTAGGCGTTAAAGTTCTATTAACTTGCCTTGCTAAGGTCTTAAAATCCGATTTGGGTACGTTTTTTCTTATATTTTTGTCGCAACAAAATTGAATAAAGAAATGAACAAAAAATATTTTTTCCTACTGCCCTTATTATTTATTGGGACGCTACTAGCAGCACAAAACCCACTCACCATGGGCATCTACAACAAAAAAGCTGATAAAGGTAAAACCGTATGTGTGGATGTGTATGGACGTAATTTCCAACAAATATTATCCATGCAATATTCCTTAAAATGGAATCCAAAACATCTAAAATTTAAAGAAGTAAAAGGCACAAATCTAAAAGGATTAAGCCCTCAAAACTTTGGCACCAATCGTGCGGATGAAGGCTTGCTTTCTCTTGCTTGGTACGACCCGCAACTACAAGGTGTAACGCTAGCAGATGGGCAAAGTGTCTATCAAGTTTGCTTTGAAGTTATCGGTGAACCTGGTACAAGAAGTTATTTCAAATTCACGGATGTTCCCACACCTATCGAAGTATCTATGGGTAGAGGTATCTTGATTGGTTTCAATTCGGATGGAGGCAAGTTTGAAATTCGCTAGAGATTATAGCCTCATTTCTTCAAAAATTTCACCAAAAAACGGGTTGCTATTTGTGATATTAACAAATAGTAACCCGTTTTTGCATATACAACCATTCTTCTACTCTATTTGTCTTTGAAGAGGAATTTATTTTGTTTGGAAAGGAGTAGTCGAACTACTTAAATCTACAATTTGATTTAAATAAACAAATATGAAACTTACACAACTATTTATCCTATTACTTTGCCTTGGTTTAGCGACTGGCTTACAGGCACAGCAAGAAGAAACAAGCAAGAAAAAAGTCCGCATTGTCAAGAAAATGATTGACGAAAAGGGCAATGAAACCATAGAAGAAACCGAAGTAGAGGGGGAAGAAGCAGAACGCTTGATGGAAGAAATGGAGATAGAAGTACAAGTAGAAGTGGATGAAGAGGGAAATCAAAAAGAAGTACGCGTGGAGACTCGCAAGCGCGTAGAAATAGAGATAGATGATGAGGGCGAAGAAGAAGCGATTATGATTCAATTGGATGGGCAAAGTTGGGAGGATTTTCAGCAAAGTGAAGAATTCAAACAGTTACCTGAAGAAGTACAGCAAAAATTGAAGGGTGTAAATATCAATATAGAAGAAAAAAACAGCAACACCGAGCAAGAAATCATCATCAAAAAGATAGAAGATGGCGATGAAGAAGTGATGAAATGGAAGGGCAAACAAGGCGACGAACTACCCGAAGATATTCAGAAAATGCTGGATAAGGAGGGCATCAATTTGGATGATTATAAAGGAGAGAAGAAAGTCCGCGTGATGCGTATGGAAAAAGGGCATAGCAGCAATCGTGCGCGATTAGGTGTACAAGCCAATGCTGAAAATGGTGGTACGACTATCGAAAAAGTGATGGATGAATCAGCAGCAGCGGCGGCAGGATTGAAGGCAGGTGATACCATCCAAAAAATAAATGGTTTGGTGGTAGATGATGTATCTGATTTGGTAGCAAAAATCGGAAAATACGAGCCAGG
>CALGLY010000765.1 GCA_937959095.1 uncultured Saprospiraceae bacterium | reverse complement strand
GCTTATAGATGCGGGACTCAATTATCGGATTGCAAAACATTTTTCTCTAGAAATTTTCTATATGGTTGGACTGACTCCACTTAACCTTCGCACAGAGCAAAGCAAACTATACCACAATGGTATCTCTACAACACTTGTAGTTGATTTTGAAGTGCGTAAACCTAAATTTCTTTCTAAAAAATAAGATGTGTATTCAAGTGGTAAATACACAAAAAATTACTGTATTCGTCCCCTTATGACTTAACTTTCCAACCCGAATCACCTTCTATTAAAAATCAAAATAGGACACAAAACCATTTTTAGAGAACCCCACCTATCATTTTTTACGACATACAAATAAATGCCGCTTTTCTTGTTTTTAGAATATTTATTATAACTCACAAAGGCTTCGTCAAATTTTATTCTGACTACTGCAAATTTAAATCCTGTAGTGATATATAATTTGGAAAGCACAAAAACATCTTTTAGATATTGTCATCTAAAATTCGTACTTTTGCGCGGCTTTTCGCAAGCCACCCAAGCAGTTTGCAAAAAAAATACATACCAAATTAAGTAGTTCACCGATAATTTTTTTCACCACTAAGAATTATCAAAGAACGATTAAAACTAAACACTATGACGGAAGAGCTTACAGCCATCGAAAATTTGAATGGGGCTATCACCTTGAATGAAGCATTTATTCAAGAAGCCAAAGAAGATTTTTGGACTTGCTGCCTAAGCCGAGAAGCCAGTCTATTGGGACGAAAAGAAGTGCTAACAGGTAAGGCTAAATTCGGTATTTTTGGAGCAGGTAAAGAAGTGCCGCAAGTAGCAATGGCAAGGGCTTTCCGTAAAGGCGATTGGCGATCAGGTTACTACCGTGACCAAACTGTTATTTTTGCCTTAGGCTTAATGACCTTAGAGGAATTCTTCGCACAACTCTACGCCGATCCTGAAAATGACCCGTATAGCGGTGGCCGCCAAATGAATGCCCACTTTGCCACGCCGATGATAGATGAGCAAGGCAATTGGATCAGTCAAATCGACCAATACAATACGGCTTCTGATATTTCTTGCACGGGCGGACAAATGGCACGCGGGCTTGGTTTGGCTTTAGCGTCCAAAAAATACCGCGCACTAGATCAACTTCGTACTTCTACCGATTTTTCTAATAATGGCGATGAAGTTTGCTTTGTCACGATAGGTGATGCGAGTACTTCGGAAGGGGTGTTTTGGGAAACTGTGAATGCCGCAGCCGTGCAGCAAGTACCGCTTGCTATTTCGGTGTGGGATGATGGGTATGGCATTTCTGTTCCTAAAGAATACCAAACTGCCAAAGGAAGCATATCAACTATTTTGCGTGGTTTTGAAGCAAATGAAGAAGAAAAAGGCTTCGATATTCATGTCGTAAATGGCTGGGATTATGCGGCTCTACGCCATGCCTATCAGGTAGGTATCGAAAATACGCGAACGAACCATTGCCCTACTCTATTCCATGTCGAAGAACTGACGCAACCACAAGGACATTCCACTTCGGGTTCGCATGAACGCTACAAAGATAGAGAACGCCTCGATTGGGAAAAAGACAACGACTGCATTAAGCGTATGGCGGAATGGCTTGTGCGCGAAGGCATTTACAGCGAAGAAGAAATTGCACAAATAAAGAAAGATACGCGAAAAAAAGTGCGCGAAGGACGTGATGCGGCTTGGGCGGCTTACATGAACCCGGTGAAGGAAAATCTAAAGCAAATCAAAGCCCTTTACCAAGATATACTAACGACTAGTTCGCCAGAGCGCAGCAATGCCGTGCAAAAAGTGATTAAAGACCTAGAACGCCACACCAGTCCACTACAAGCAGAAATCGTGCAAAGTGCGCGCCGAATGCAGTTCGTGACGCTAGGGGAACAATCGCCAGCGATTAGTCAACTCTATAGCTTCCTAGAAGAAGCCAGTGAAACTGCCGACGAGCAATATCACACCCACCTATATAGTCAGTCCGAAAAATCAGCCTTACTCATTCCATCTATTCCAGCGCGCTATTCGGATGCATCGCCAAAGAAAAGCGGCTATCAGATACTGAATGCTTTTTTTGATAAACTCTTCGCGAGTCGCGATGATGTCTTTGCCTTCGGGGAAGATGTCGGACAAATCGGAGATGTGAATCAAGGTTTTGCAGGCTTGCAAAAAACCTATGGCGAAACCCGTATTTTCGATACAGGTATCCGCGAATGGACGATTATGGGACAAGCCATAGGAATGGCAATGCGTGGTCTACGCCCAATTGCTGAAATCCAATATTTGGATTACCTAATTTATGGACTAGAACCCCTTTCGGATGATCTCGCTACCCTACGCTATCGCTCGGATGGCATCCAGCAAGCTCCTGCGATTATCCGTACACGTGGACACCGCCTAGAAGGAATTTGGCACTCTGGCTCTCCTATGGGCATGTTGATCAACTCCTTGCGTGGCATGTATGTGCTTGTACCAAGAAACATGACGCAAGCCGTTGGTTTCTACAATAGCTTATTGCAATCCGATGATCCTGCCATCGTGATAGAATGCTTGAATGGCTATCGCCTAAAAGAAGTGATGCCTGACAATATCGGAGAATATACCGTGCCATTGGGTGTGCCTGACATTTTGCAAGTCGGTACGGATGTTACCTTAGTTACTTATGGCTCCTGTATCCGCATAGCAGAGGAAGGCATAAAACTGCTAGAACGCATCGGTATTTCGGTGGAATTGATTGATGTGCAAAGCTTATTGCCTTTCGATCGTCCGCATATCATTTCGCAATCGCTGAAAAAGACAAATCGTATCGTGTTCATGGATGAGGACGTGCCAGGTGGTGCGACGGCATTCATGCAGCAACAAGTGCTAGAAGTACAAGGCGGCTACCAATATTTGGATTCTACGCCTGTGACTTTGGCAGCAAAAGCACACCGTCCGCCTTTCGGCTCGGATGGCGATTACTATACCAAGCCTAATCCAGAGGATGTATTTGAAGTGATTTATCAATTGATGCACGAGGCAGAACCACAGCGTTTCCCTGCCTTTTTGAAAGCGTTTTAAATTAGAAGCAAGCATATGAGATAATTCATATGCTTGCTTTACTTAAAAACATTATTTATTCTTGGTAGTCTCATAGAGATTCTATTTTCTAAAACCACTTTCCTTTTCCAATGCTTATTCTGTATAACTTTTCTGTTCGTAGACAATTCTCTCACTACTAATTCTTTACTTATCTTCCTATCCTCTAATGACCTTAAAAACTCTAGTATTGATCTTCGAAGCTTATT
>CALGLY010000764.1 GCA_937959095.1 uncultured Saprospiraceae bacterium | reverse complement strand
AACGCAGACATAGCAAGGCTATGGCGAGTATTTTTAACGAAGTATAAATTCAAAAGAAATCGAAAAGTGTTATAAGTTATTTTTTAGTCGTTCCTAAGTCAAAATACAAATAAACTTTTGTTACAGTGTATTAAACTGGTAGTTATTATAAAACTATCGAGTGTGAAAAATTCTTTCAGAAGACGAAAGATAAAATAAATCTTGCGGAGAAACTAGCAGATGAGTTAGAGAGGTTAAATATTTTCCAGTCATTTTCTACTAGCATGGAAAAAGAAAACCCAGAAAACAGTATCTTTGGTAGATTCCTTATCATCACTCCATAAACAAAAATAACGATGTGGGATACGAATACAATATGGTTTGAGATTGCACTAGTCAGCAGTTCGATCGCGCTAGGAAATATCCTTTTAGGGCATTTTGAAGAAAAAACTCCGAGGCGAAGAAAATTGCTCAAATATCTAGCTGCATTAGCACTGGTCGTTTGCTTGTCTTATTTTTTTGGACAAAAAATAGCCTTGATTGTCTATGGCTTACTCTTCCTTCCTGTATTCTATATTCATTGTATTGATTTGCCAAAAAAGGAATCAATGGCTGGACAGGAGAACCTAAGGCAACTCCCAATAATAAATTGCACATTTTATACTGATCTTTTCCCTTCTGATAAGCCTTGAAAAAACCTTATTTAGCTAGGCTATACGCGCCTGCCTGACGGCAGACAGGGTTTTTAAAGGTTTATCAGAAGAAAAAATAACTACCCTAAAATTGTGCACTTTATTAATGTGAATTGCCTAAATCAAAATACTATAAACTAAGAGGCTGGGATGAAAATATTTTTAAGGAACGCTAAAATATATGGATTTTCAGAAGCCTCTATCACCTCAAATTAATAGAACTTCCAAATATGGATTAGTCTAAGAATAAATTAGACTTGTTACTTTTTAAAACTTCCATTATCTTGGATTGGTATTAGACCACATCTTAATGTGGTGTCAAGTATCCTACCCTTCTAATATCTTTGTAGCCTAAACAAGGAATAAAGCACAGAAATAACATTGCTAAGTAACTATCAATATGGAGTGACTCCTATTGCGCAAGCCCTTAGTTTAGTTTTTCAAAAAAAGCTAAGACAAAAAGGGACAATACGTAGATGAGTTACACTTATAAGCAGAGAACAAAAGGCAAAATGCCTTGGAAACAATAATTGAAAACAAAAAATTCTCACAATGAAAAAGCAATTAATTCTTCTTCTTTTTGTGTTTATCAGTAGCCTCTGTTATGGTTCGGTTTTAAAATATGAAAAAGGATTGCAATGGGTTTCCTTGCGCGACCTAACGAGTGCTGAATTCAGTACCAATTTTAAAAAATATACAAAAGCAGGCTATTTGATGATTGATGTGGATGCCTATAAATCGGGTTCAAATCTTCGCTATGCGATGGTATGGCGAAAAAATAAGGACAACCGCGGCTGGGCAGAACACCGAGATATGACCAGTGATCAGTATCATGCGAAATGGCAAGAGTATAAAACAAAAGGGTATCGCCCATTGGATGTAGAAAGTTATCGAGTAAATGGCACTCAAAAATATGCAGGTATATGGGTTCAGAATAAAGAGCGATACGGTTGGTCATCGAAGCGAAACCTTACGGCGAGTCAGTATGGCACCTACTTCCAGGAACAACGTGCTAAAGGTTATCGCGTGGTGGATATAGAGGCTTATCAGACAAGTGGTGGCACGCGCTATGCTGCTATTTGGGTGCAAAACAAAGAGAATGTGGCATGGGCGCAGTTCCGAGACATGTCGCGCAGTGCTTATCAGGATAAAGTCAATGAGTACAGTCGGAAAGGCTATATCGTTGTAGATTTTGAAGCCTATAAAATAGGCAATTCGGATAGATATGCGGCGATATGGGAAAAACGAGCAGGTTTTGCTTCCCAAACCAGAACCAACCGAACCAAGCGAGAATTTGCCAACCTTTGGAGAGAATATCGCGATAAAGGCTATCGCTTAGTAGATTTTGAACGCTACTCTACTGCTGGCGGCACAAAGTATGGCGGCATTTGGATTGAAAATAATTCCCGTTTTCGATACAATAAAAAATCGGAATTGAATGCTCTTATCAAAAAATATAAAGACGATAATAACCTACCTGGCATCTCTGTAGCCATCGTAAAGGATGGAAAAATGATTTATAGAAGAGGCATGGGTTATGCCGATAAAGAAGGCAAAAAGGTAGCGCATGGCGAAACGATTTATCAAGCAGCCTCTATTTCTAAAGTGATCGGTGGTACAATGGCTGTGCAATTTCAGAGTAAAGGCAAATTGCAAAATGGACAGGTGGTGAGCTTAGATTTAAGCAATAATGTCAGCAGTTATTTAAGTAATATCAGGCAGTCCAATGGAACTAGAGTGAGTTTGCCAGCACAGCATACGCAAACCGTTGCTCAAATCACGTCGCATATCGGCTGCATTCAGCATTATAGTGGGCCTGAACCCACTACGCAGCATTATACAAGAGCGATAGATGCGGTATCTCAAATTTGGAATGCGCCTTTAATAAATAATTGCACCATAGGTTCTAGTCGAAATTATTCTACGCATGCTTTCACCTACCTCGCGGCGGTGCTAGAAAGCGTTACTAATAAAAGCGTTCCAGAACTTATCCGCTCTGAAATAGCCGTGCCGTATAGTCTGAATTCTCTGCGAGCAACCTATACCAATGCTAGCATTCCTAGCAATTATGAACGCGCGAAAGGCTATAACAATAGCAATAATCCGACATCGCTTGCAGATAATAGTTGGAAAATATTTGGTGGCGGTATCGAAGTCTCCCCAGTAGATTTAGCGCGCTTCGGCTGGAAGGTTTTAGATGGTAAAATCGTGAGTGCGTCCGCCCGGGATAATATTCTTTGGAAACGCGTAAACTCGAATCGAACGAATGGCATTGCTTGGGAAATTCGCAATATAGGTAGCAAGCGAGTGGCAGAGCATGGTGGCTCTTTTGATGGCACGTACACCCGCCTAAGAGTTTATCGAGATGATGGGTTAGTTATTGCAATTATGTCGAATCGACGGAATCATGCGGGTAGCGAATTGAGAGGTTTGGCGACTAGTATCGCGGATATTATTTTATAAATGAATGAATGCGATAATGTTTTTAATGCTACAATGTTTTCCTATTAACGCCTTGTAGCATTTCAGCATTATCGCATTTTATCTACCAGACTCAGTAAAGCTTTTTCTTCTTCTTCCCAATGCAATACTTGCTTTGCATTTTGGCAATTTGCTACTCGTTTTTGGTAATGGGTTTTATCTGTAAGTAAGTGTTGAATAGTCGTTACTAGGGTTTCTACTTCCAAATTTTCTACTAAATCAAATACTTCATATTTTTCCTCTAATGCTTCATATTCAGAAAATGCCATATTGATAGAAGGTACTTCTGCTTGGATGTAGTCGAAGGCTTTGTTGGCGAGTGAATAATAATAACTCAGACCTTTATTTTCTAATAAATTAAGTCCAATACTTGCTTGCAAAGTCAATACTCGTAGGGCTTTGGGCTGTATATAACCAAGAAATTGGACTTTATGGTCTAATTCTAAATTCTTGACTTGCTGCCGTAATTGTTGAGACAAATCGCCTTCGCCTGCCAGCCAAAGTTGAGCATTTTCGATAGAAGGCATGGCATTTATAATTTCCTCCAAACCACGTCCTTCGTTCAATGCACCCTGATATAAAATGACTGGTGGTTGCGCTTTTTCGACTTCCAAAACCACTTGCGGAAATGGCACGTTGCGTACTACATGAAAAGGTTGTCCATATTTTTCGCTCATCAGTTTTGCTAGGGCATCTCCTACCGTGATACACGAGTCCATGCTAGGAATTGTCATC
>CALGLY010000763.1 GCA_937959095.1 uncultured Saprospiraceae bacterium | reverse complement strand
GTAGCCAGCGTTCTTGCTGAATACGGATATTACTTTCCACATAGTAAGGGTTGGGCGCATTGGGCGTACCGATGCCATCGCGCCGATACCAGTTCGTTATTTCGGAATTGTCGTAGCTCGGTAGTAGCAGCGAGAGCGTGAAGGTGGTGTCGTGGGCTTCCAGCATATAGCTCATGCTATCCACCATAGCACCATCATCGGCAAAGAGTTTGAGGTCTTCTTCGAGTTTACTAATTCCGAAATCGAGTCCACTTATTACATTATAGGCATTGGGGAAGACTTGCATAAATTTGCTGGAATCCTGGCAAACGACCAAGTAGTCGTTGGGTGCAATCGTGACATTGGGCAAACGAAATTTATGTTTCTTATCCGCAATCACCCAATCGCGTAAGGGTAACCGATGCTTGGAATTATTGAATAACTCGACCCAATCGCTTGCTTTTTTATTATTCGCGCTTATTTCATTGATGACCAATTGGTCTATCAGCGGATGCTTATACGGCTCGAAGATTGCACGCAGTTTAATTGGGTCTTGGTCGAGTGGCAAATTGAGTTCTCTCCAATCGCCATTGATGCGAAGCCCTTCCCAGCGCACAAACCGATACCCATAGTCCGCCACAGCTTCCACCCGAATCGGGATATTTTTGAAATAAGCCCCCTTGAATGCACCACGCACTTTCACATTATCATTCAGGAGTATCTTGCCGCCATGCGAGGCATAGAGTCGCACTTCTACTTCTTCTTCTAAATCGAATCGCTCCGTGAGGTAGCGACGAATATACTTCGGGCGTTCGCGCACAAATTTTCGGACAATGGCTACTTGCTCTCTCCGTTTGCTGCGTTTCAAGTCCCAACGCTGCAAATGATAGGGCATATCCTGCGCTAATTTGGCTTCTATTTTATTTATCTTTTTCAGGACTTTGAGGGGTTTCAAATCAGTATTGAGGTAGTCCATAAAACGATTGATAAACTGGCGTTCAAAGGCATCATTATTGAGCAAAGAGCGCAAAATAAGCGTGCTCCAAGGCGGATTGGGCCACTTTGGTCCATCGGTTTCCGTGTGGAAGTCGAGGCTGTTATTCTGAAAAGCTTTGGCATCGTGTAGCCCAAAGCCCCAATCGGTATCGTAGAGAATCCAACGCCAGCGGCCGTCGGGGCGTTGTGGTCGCCAGTACTTGATATTGCCGCCTGCATCTTGGTTGTCGCAGTAGATTTGCGCGATTTGATAATCCATAAAATTACGGACATCCATAGCGGATTCGGCATGCGCAAAGTCTTTGGCATCGGCGAGTTGTCCCCGCTCTAAGAAGTCGAGCAATTGCACATAATGTTCGCGAGAACCATAGCGTTCTATCAGGCGGTGTTCCATCAAGTCGATGCTGTCCTTATCCACATCGTGATGCTGCGCGATGAAGTGCCGATTGACTTTTTCGCGCATATTATAAATGCCCCAATATTCGCCATTGATATAAACCTGCGCAGGGCGATAGTCTTGACAATCTACGTCCCATTTCTTCACGATTTCGCTCATCAGTCCATCCCGAAAATGCGTTTTACCAAAGTCACTACCCGAGTTACGAAGCACGAGGTATTTGTATTTGCGCTTGCTGCCTTTGCCAAGGAGTTGGTGTCGGACGCGCTTGTCGCCATATTCTTCACGGGCAATAAGGGCTAAAGATTTCTGTGGAAAAGCTCGACTAAATCCACCGAATAGGCGCATTCCCATTTTGCTATTGTGAACGCTACTGCCATCGGTTTCAAAGATTTGGCAATGCACCGCTTCTTCAGTTTCTTTCCAAAAATTCGCGCCTTGCTTCTGGATGGTTGAGTCTTGCACATTATTACCTTCCATAAATAAGCCATGTTTCTTATTGAAGAGTTTGGAAGGCGCAATGGCGAGTGCTACGGTAGGGAGTGCGCTTCGGTGTTCTTCGATGAGGTAGGTATTGGCGGTTTCTATGCCGCGTTCTTTATTGAGGTAGGCGACTGCCCGAATGCACATGCTCTTGCGGATGCGAAGAGGATTTTCGTATTTCTTTACTTTGCGTAGGGGAGCGCGGCCATCTATTGTGTAGTAGATGGTAGCTCCTGCTGGCGCGCTTAACTCTAAGCGGACTGCTTTGTCATAGAAGCCTCCTGGCACGGAAAACGTGACCTGTAGAGGTGCCTTTTCGGTTGTATCCGATGCATTTTGACTCCAAACAATAGCGCAGCAGAGTAGAATACAGATTGTAGAAATCAATTTGTTCAATACTCTGAGTTTAAATCTTCGACTTGTAATTTGTCTTTAAGGCATATAAGGGCATTATAAGTTTACTTATGTATTTCATTCTGAATAATACTTTTAAGTGCCACCCCTTAATTAAACGGGTAGTTCTAGAATCCCTTTTTTACCAATTTTCAACCTGCCCGTTCGCGGAGCAGGCGGGTTTTTAATTATCCATTTTCAATTTGGCGAAGACCTTGTTCTATGTAAACGTATAAAAAAAGACCTTGTTACAGCTAGGAACAGTAGCATCTAGGGAATGGTTCGTTTTGTGGTTTTAGTGCAAGTGGAGGATGTTGGTTTGTTTGAAATTAAAATGAAAATAGCAATGAAAATGAAAAGAATCGAGTTTTTGGCTTTTAATTTTAATTTTCATTCTGCTTAATACTTCCCTAGCAATCCAAAATCAAAAACGGTCCAGTAGCAGGCTTTCAATCCACTTTTTTTGAAGGCATCATTCGCCCAAGTATTGCAATTATATAAGGCAGAATAACTTCCTACAGCTTCAAAGAAAGCATCATTGGTGCCATAGCTCTGATTGGGGAGGAGTTGCTTATTTCCATTTTCATCCAATCGGAAAGAAGTGGCTATAAACTGATTGAGATGCTCCAGTTGCGTTGCTGAAATCGGTACGGCTACCCAATTTTGTCGGACTTGTCGGTATTGGGTGAGGTGCATCAGGGTTGGGCTTTTTAGAAAGGCAGCTCTGAAGGTATTCCAAAAGGTCAAATCTTGCCATGTAGGCGTGTATAAATAAAAGGCTCTATCGCCCCAACCCAAGGCAGCATAGCGCGCATTGGGAGAAAGGGCTAAATCTGCTTGCAAGCTGGTATCCATCAGTTCTATAGGCAAAATAATATCGAGGTGGATGCCATTTGTGCTGAGGTAGATTTGTTCTGTTGGAACTTTTGGAGGTGCTTCTTTTATAGTAATTCCTGTGAGTAACAGGGCAATGAGCAAGTAGGAAACCAGCGCAAGCACGAGATAAGATAGAATTTTTAGTACTCGTTTTAGTAACTTCATCTAGTAGCACATTTTCTCTTCGATTTGTAATTCTTCTAGCAACATGGTTTCCAAAACCTTCACTTCTTCGCGGTAGTTGACCGTGGCATCCTCTTGATATTCTAACTCCGAGAGTAGCGAGAATTCAAAGCTTGTGGCATCCTGCTGTTTCCAATCTTGTTGCAAGGCTTTATTTCGGTGACTTCCAAAGCGCAATTCGGTTTGGTGTCTATTCCAGCGGGCATCCACATCGGTATTCCCTTCTATTAGGACTTTGCCATTTATAGTATTTCTTACCTGAAAAACGCCCATGCGTGCTTTATGCTGTCGATAGGCGATCTTGAGTTCTTTTTTTGTTTGCATGTACTTAATTTATTCGCCAAGGCGGATTTTTGCGATTGTCACCTCCATGAAATAGAATAAGTTGATTGCCATCCAAATCTTTTAATCGTGCTTCTCTCCATAGCCAACTTCTATCACTAGGCATTTCATCGAATAGGATTCCTTTTGCTACTAGTTCGGCTACATATTCATCTAGTTTTTCCATTTCAAAATAGACTGATATACCCTCCCCTTGCGGCAGCTTTTCTACTTGATGAATCGAAAAGGTCGCATCGCCTTCTGGACACTCGAAACGGGCATAGTGTGGCAAGGCTTTCACGATTAAATGCAGTCCCAATTTTTCATAAAATGGAATAGATTTGGTAAGATCTAAAGAAGGAACGGTGACTTGGTTTAGATTCATGTAGTGCAGATTTAGACTACAAAGATAAGCGGTTTTAGTAATCCCCTACGTATTGCTCTAAAGTGTTGGCAGCGACACGAATGGTTCTTATCACTTTATCAAATACAATAGGGTCTAATCGCCCCTCTAGTGCTGCGCCACAAGCCTCTATCTCACCATTTAGATTGCTTATAAAATTCAATTTGAAGAATTCATCCGCATCAATACTACCTTTATCGCTTACTTCTAGCAATTGGAATACATCAAAATGAACGTGCTGCAAATAATAAGCTTGCTTATTGACATAATAATCCATTAATTCTAGCTGTCCATCTTCATCATTATCATAACCGCGTGCAGCATTCGCGTCTTTCTTCAAACCACTGATGTCGGTTGAAGAATTAGTCATGCCTAACGGCTCAAAAAAGTGTTGCTTGATATTGTCTTCCCACGATACGTCCGTGATGCGTTCCGTGATAACACCT
>CALGLY010000762.1 GCA_937959095.1 uncultured Saprospiraceae bacterium | reverse complement strand
TGCGAAGACAGGAACATTAAGTAATAAGCATTGTCTAAGTGGTTACTTAGTGACTAGTTCTGGTAAGACACTCATTTTCAGTTTTATGAATAATAATTATATCCATGGGTCAAAGCCTGTGAAACGCGAAATGCAGCAAATATTGGAATATATTCGGGATAACTTTTAATAAAATGAAGATATACGCATTACTTTTTATAGGAAAAGGTCTTAAATTGAAATAAATAATTTTAACATATATGTTAAAATGTAACAATAATTATCTTACATTTGCTTCAATACAAGTCAACATATATTTATAAGTCAACACAAAATAGCATCATACAAGGATGCAACTCTCCACTAAAAAAATAAAGCCTTTCTCTATTTTATATGAGGCATGATACAAACATATCATGCTACATGTCCATATTTATAACAGAGTACAAATTAAAGTCATGCGTACACCTTTACAATGGTCACTTTTAGTGACACTGTTTGTGGCATTCTCCAGCCTACAAGCACAGCAGAATTATTGGGAACTCATCAATGAGAATCAAGTTCCTCTGCAAATAGATGAATCCTTGAATATTTCTGTTGATGCCTTTCAATTGACCCATCTAAATGAAGGTAATATTCAGCAACTACTCAAAGCTGCTCCGAACGAAGCAGAAGGCATTGAAAATGGTATTATCATTTCTATTCCTCTACCTGGTGGCACACTTGAAGAGTTTAAAATTGTAGAGGCTCCCATTCTAGCTCCTGCTGTAGCAGCACAATCTCCTACCCACAAAGATTATCGAGGACATAGCATTAGTAATCCTGGCACAAGTATCCGCCTAGGATGGACTATTCGAGGCTTCCATGCGATGATATTAGGCACGGACTATCGGGTTTTTATAGATCCGTATCGCCGAAATGATACCGAACACTACATTTCCTACTATCGTAGCGATTACGTAGTATCGAACCAAGAAAAATATGGTAGCATCAACTGCAGAGTCGTTGATCCGCTTGCCGATAATGGCGGCATCATCATTAAAGATGACGAATTCTTACCAAATGGAACTACAGGAATTCCCGATTTGGATCTTGCTAAAAGCACAGGGGCTACCAAGCGCACCTACCGTCTAGCCATATCAGCAAGTCAAGGCTATACCAATTTTTGGGGCAGCCAAGCTGCTGCTTTTGCAGGTATGCAAACAACTGTTGCGCGTGTAACAGGTATTTATGAAAAAGAATTTGCTGTTTGCTTTACCCTTGTTTCTGATACAAGAACAATTTATACGGATGGTACACTTGCCGATAATGGTAGTTCTACTATGGGAAATGGAAGTGTATTAGGAGATAATAGAGATCTACTCAATGCTACTTATGGTAGTGCTGCTTATGATATTGGGCATGTTTTCACTATTGGTAGTGGTGGATTTGCAGGTCTTGGCGTGGTATGTGGTGGCTCTAAAGCGTTTGGTACTACAGGTTTACCTAGTCCAACAGGTGATGTATTTGATGTAGATTATGTAGCACATGAAATAGGACATCAATGTGGAGGTAATCACACCTTTAATGCTACAGCAGGATCTTGTGGTGGCGGCAATAGAAATGGAGGAACAGCATATGAGCCAGGTAGTGCATCCACGATTATGGGCTATGCAGGTATCTGTGGTGCAGCAAACAATGTGCAGAACAATTCAGATGATTATTTCCATGTTATTTCGCATGATGAAATAGAAGGGCACCTTATAACGGGTAGTGGTAATACTTGTGCTGCAAGAACGACAAGTGGCAATACACCACCTACCGTAATGGCAAACCCAACAGGTTCTAGTTATACGATTCCTGCTAATACGCCTTTCCAACTTACAGGCTCTGCGACTGACCCGAATGGCACCGGTACACTTACTTATTGCTGGGAAGAATTTGATTTAGGTCCTGGAGGAGCAATCAATACTACAAGTGCGCCTTTCTTTAGAAGTTTTGCACCTACGACTTCCCCTACACGAACGTTTCCAGAGTTAGCAGAAATTTTAAACGGAAGTAATGAAGGAGCTTTTGAAAAACTTCCTACCGTTACTAGAACACTTAATTTCCGTTTATCGGTGCGCGATAATCAAGAAGGAATGTTTGCAGGTGCTGGTGGATTCTGTGATGACCAAATTACAATCAATGTAACGAATACGAGTGCTGACTTTATGGTGACTGTACTTAATACAGGTATTACCCTAATGGGGAATGATGCTTTGACGATTACTTGGGATGAAAATGGTACCAGTTCTTCACCAATAAACTGTACCAATGTAGATGTTCAGTTTTCTTTTGATGGTGGCATGACTTGGACTACAGAAGCGGCAGGTCAACCAAATACAGGAACATGGACAGGAACCGTTCCGAATATGGCAACTAGTACCTTCCGAGTGCGAGTGATTTGCAGTGATAATATTTTCTTCGATATCAATGATGCAAATATTACGATTACATTTGTAGTACCTGTAGAGCTTACTTCTTTTGAAGCCAATGCTGTAGAAGAGACTGTAGAACTAGAATGGGTGACTACAACAGAACTAGATAATGATTATTTCCAAATAGAACGTAGCTTGGATGGCGAGAAATTTATCCCAATAGGGAAAGTGCGTGGTGCAGGTACAACACCAGTTGCACAAAAGTATGATTTTGTAGATCTCACACCCAATGCAGGTGTGAACTACTATCGTTTGAAGCAAGTAGATTTTGATGGTGGTTTTGAGTTTTCAGAAACGATTAGCGTTAAGATGAAAACGGATAAAATAACGACTAAAATCTATCCTTCTCCTGCTACCGATATTCTTTATATAAGTACTGGCGCAACAATCAATACTGTAGAAATATTCGACTTAACAGCCAGAAAAGTACATTCTTATACGTCTGATACCAGTATTATGACGGAACTAGAAGTATCCCAGCTTTTATCAGGTACGTATTTTGTACATGTACAATTTGCAGATGGAAATACAGATATGCTTCGCTTTGTGAAGCAATAAGTAAAAATGAAAATCATAATTAAAAGAGAACTAAGGCAACGTACAAGAATAAACTAGACAATTTTAGACTAGGTATTTTTTCTTCTAATAAATCTTCAAAAACCGCGTATAGCTTAGCTAAATAAGACTTTTTTAAGATTTATTAGAGGGAAAAAAGCAGTATAAAATGTCTAGTTTATTTTTGTACGTTGCCTAACGTACGATATTCTAACTATTAAATACTACTAAAATGCTCTTTTAATTAAATTTTCATATTCTAATTTGCAAATAAAAAAGCCCTTGTTCACGCCTTTCAATAAGAAGAACAGGGGCTTCTTTTTGCCTATTCTTAGTAAATTTCATAGGGGAAATATGACTTGCTTTGTAAACAGAAATGTCTTTCATGAAACCCGCCTGCTCCGCGAACGGGCAGGTTGCTAAACTGAAAAATCGCT
>CALGLY010000761.1 GCA_937959095.1 uncultured Saprospiraceae bacterium | reverse complement strand
TATATCCTTAGTCATTCTTTTTCAGAAAAATTTATTCATAACATACACACAATGTACATATTCTTATAAAAAGAAAGAATATGTAAATAGAGATTTAATGTAAAGCCGGTATGAGACAAGTAGTTTACATTCTATGTTTTTTCACCATTTGCACTTTCTTTAGATGCACCGAAGATAAGCTTGCCAATCCGCTTGATGTGGAATTGACCAATCGCTTACAAGGTCTATCAGCAACAGGAAGTGTAACGGATTATGCCCTACCCGATGATGGCGATTATGCCAGCATTCCTCAAGACCCACAAAACCCTATTACAGAAGATAAAATTTCCTTAGGTAGAATGTTGTTTTTTGAGACTGGACTTGCGCTTGCGCCTGCCCGTCCATATAATGAGGGAACTTACTCTTGTGGCTCTTGTCATGTTCCTACTGCTGCGTTCACTGCTGGTGCAGTGCAAGGTATTGCAGATGGTGGTGTAGGATTTGGAGATAATGGAGAAGGAAGATCAGGAATACAACTCTATGATCCATCAGAAATGGATGTACAAGGTCGTCGTCCATTGAGTATGCTCAATACGGCATATGTAACAAATACGACTTGGAGTGGGAAATTCGGTAGCGATTTTGCCAATGAAGACACCGAACACCTTTGGCATTTAGATCCTGCTACCGAAGTCAATTCACTAGGGCTTGCTGCTATGGAAAGTCAAGTGATTGAAGGCTTTGAATTGCACCGTATGGTTATCAGTAAAGATGTGATGGATGACCTTGGCTATACCCAATATTTCGATGATGCCTTCGCTACTGTACCTACACGCGAACGCTATACGCGCAAATATGCAAGCTTCGCCATTTCTGCTTATTTAAGAAGTTTATTGACTAATCAAGCTCCTTTTCAGAAATGGGTAAAAGGAGACATGCAAGCGATGGGCGATGCTGAAAAACGAGGTGCATTAGTCTTTTTTGATAAAGCAGGTTGCTATAAATGCCACAAAGGCCCTGCACTGAATGCCAATGAATTTTATGGACTTGGTGTAAAAGATCTCTACGAAACAGGTTTAGCATTCGATACAGACGAAAATGATAAAGCTAAATTCGGACGTGGAGAATTCACAGGTGCAGAAGAAGATAATTATAAATTTAAAGTGCCTCAACTTTACAACTTGAAAGAAGCTCCGTTCCTCTTTCATGGAAGTAGCATGCACAACCTTCGGGAAGCGGTTGATTATTTCAACGAAGGCATTCCAGAAAACCCCAATGTGCCAGCATCGCAGATTGCACCGCACTTCAAGCCGCTCTATTTAACGGAAATAGAAGTAGAAGAATTAACACTTTTCTTAGAAAAGAGCCTCTACGATCCAGTAGATAGGCATGTTCCTGAATTTGTACTTTCTGGTAATTGCATTCCAAATAATGACCAGATTTCACAACGCGATTTAGATTGTAATTAAGAAACAATTTAAAGAAAAAGTACAAGTACTCTGCTTAGCTCGACTTTAGCCCATAGCTAATTTACCAATGGCTAAAGTCGAGCTAAGCGGAGTGGCTATTTTTTTAAAAATACTCCTACCCAATATCGCCTTTACTTATAAAAGTTAAAACAAATTATCCAACTTCTGCTTCTGCGCTGCTTGTAGTGCCACTCCACCCAAGCCTTTTACCGCTTCTATGAGGGAGGCAAAACGTTTGTCTTGCGTATGTCCGTGCTTATAGCGATAGTAAATTTGTTGGGCAATTACTGCAATTTTGAACACACCAAAGACATAGTAGAATACGATATTATCTACATCTCTACCACTTTTCTCCGCATAGCGTTGTACAATATCCGTGCGCGAAGGATTGCCTGGCAAAACCGTGGGGCTAAGCGCAAGCATCTGCATCCAAGCAGGATCACTTTGATTGACCCAGTAGCCTAGTGTCGTTCCTAAATCCATCAAAGGATCTCCGAGCGTAGACATTTCCCAATCCAAAACTGCGATTACATTCGTCCAATCCTTGAGATCAAGCACAACATTATCGTACTTGAAGTCATTATGAATCAGCGAAGCACTACTTTCTTTTGGCATATTGGCACTCAGCCATTCTGCAGCTTTTTCAAGCATTGGAATTTCATCGGTCTTCGACTTGAAGTAACGTTTTGTCCAACCTACTACTTGGCGTTCCACATAGCCTTCGGGCTTACCTAAATCGCCTAAGCCTACTGCCTTATAATCGACATCATGCAACTCCACGAAAGTATCAATCAGTCCATTGGCAATACCACCCATTGTCGCAGCATCGGGCTGCATTTCTTTGGGCATTTTGGAGCGCAAAATCACGCCTTGCACCCGCTCCATCACATAGAACGGTGCGCCAATTACGCTTTCTTCTTCGCAATACAAATAAGGACGGGGTGCTTTGGAATAGCTTTTAGAAAGGGCATGCAAAATTTTATACTCGCGCCCCATATCGTGTGCCGATTTGATTTTTGCCCCAAAAGGCGGTCGTCGCAAAACGAGTTCTAAATCGCCTAATTTTAGTAAGTAAGTCAAATTAGAAAAGCCGCTAGGAAATTGCTCTACTACCAGTGCGCCACTTGCACCTTCGATTTGCTCTATCAGGTATTTTTCTAGCTGCGCTAATTGTAATTCTTCGCCTTTGCGTATATCTGTCGATTGGTCTGCCCAAGTTTTTGCCATGCTGAATGTTTTGTGGTGGTAAGGTAGGAATAAATAGATTGATTTTATTTGTGTCTGATTACTTAGGAACGCGAAAAAAATAAATGTACATTCTTGACAGGGTATTTCGCCCATATTTTTCACTTTGAAGCCCTGAAAATATCAACATTTATGCGGGTTTCAAAGCAAAAACTATGAACAAAACCTCTCTCTCAAGAATGTACAT
>CALGLY010000760.1 GCA_937959095.1 uncultured Saprospiraceae bacterium | reverse complement strand
GTTCTGATTGTGCAGTACCGTTTCCAAACCACTCACCAACATACTCGGGCGCATGATGTCCAAAGACACATTGGAGGTATTATGAATAAACACCAAATTCTCGGTAGGAATCGGTAGTATTTCGTCGTGATAAGTCGACTTTGAAATCGACAAGCCCATGATTTCATTGAAGCCATTACTTGCTAATTGGTCGCCTAAGATATTACGGATACTCTGCTTGCTTGGGTGCGTGCCATAGGTCAAGGACATCTTGATCTGTGAGGACATCGGCACTTTGTTCAAGCCATAGATGCGAAGAATTTCTTCAATCACATCGGCAGGGCGCGTCACGTCGGCTTTGTTGGTAGGTACTTTCACCGTGAAGGTTTCCTCCGTTTTGTCGGTGATGTCCATTTCCAACGCGCCTAGTATTTCGTGTACTTTCGCTTGTGGAATGAGTACGCCTATCAAAGTGTTTACATCCGTATACTTTACCGTCACTTCTACAGGTACGATAGGATTCGGGTATAAATCAATGATGTCTGAAGCGATTTCGCCGCCTGCCAATTCTTGAATTAGCATCGCTGCACGTTTCAGGGCATAGACACTAACATTGGGATCACTTCCTTTCTCGAATACCTTTGCGGCATCGGTGCGGAGGTTGTGGTGCATACTCGTTCTGCGAATTGTTTTCGCATTGAAGTGCGCCGACTCCAAGAAGATGTTTTTCGTTCCGTCTGTCACACCCGAATTGATGCCACCAAACACGCCACCGATACACATTCCCTTCGATTCGCCATCGCAAATCATCAAGTCGGTACCTTGTAGGCTGCGCTCTATTTCATCTAAAGACGCAAATTTTGTGCCTTCAGAAAGCATTTTAACAATCACTTTACGCCCCGAAACCTTATCATAATCGAAAGCGTGCAGAGGTTGTCCAAATTCATGTAGAATGAAATTAGTAATATCCACGATATTACTAATCGGACGAACGCCGATTGCTTTCAAACGATTTTGTAACCATTCTGGCGATTCTTTCACCGTCACGCCCTTGATACATACGCCTGCATAGCGCGGACAAGCTGCCTCGTCTTCCACGATCACTTCAATGGGTAGGCTATGATTGTCTACCTTGAAACCATCTACATTTGGGAAGCGCAGCTCATCGCCTTGCTCGTAGTTGATTTGAAGGGCTGCCGCCAAGTCCTTTGCTACGCCAATATGATTGGTCGCATCGGAACGATTCGGAGTCAATCCAATTTCGTAGACATAATCGGTCTCTATATTGAAGATATCACTGGCAGATGTGCCGATAGCCGTGGCTGCATCCAAGACGGTGATTCCATCGTGGCTAGTGCCTACGCCTATTTCGTCTTCTGCGCAAAGCATCCCTTCGGAGGCTTCGCCGCGAATCTTACTTTTCTTTATTTTAAAGGAGTCGCCGCTCACGGGGTGCAAGGTCGTACCAATAGTAGCGACCAAGACTTTTTGTCCTTGTGCTACATTCGGCGCACCACATACGATGCTCAAGTCCGTACCTGTTCCCACATCCACTTTGGTGAGCGATAAGCGATCTGAATTGGGGTGTTTGCCGCATTCTTTGACGTGTCCTACCACGATGCCTTCCAAGCCACCTTCGATGCTTTCTACCTTCTCCATGCCCTCTACTTCTAAGCCGATTTCCGTAAGGATTTCGCTTATTTTATCGGGGGACAAATCTATATTGATGTACTGTTTTAGCCAGTTTAATGAAACTTTCATCTGCTGATTTTGCTTCTGCTGAATTTTAGTGCGCGAAGATAGGGAAATTTTGGAGGTTCGATTTGAGCGGAGGGGCTTTTTTGGGAATTAGTTTTTGTATCATACTACAAATTCTATTAGATTACTTATCTGCATGCCACTAGAAAATCGAATATACATCGAGGTTAATCTTTTTCATCCAAAATTTTAATTATATGATATTTTTGAATATTAAAAATAATATGTTTTATATTGCAACATATGTATATTCAATTAACAAAATTATAATTATGCCTGTACAAAAACACTTTCGCAGTATAAAGCAAAAATATCGTCACCTTCAAAAGCGTCTTAAACGCTTAATTCAGACAGGTGAAATTCGGAAATTTTCTAGGCGTAAGCGGCAGCAACTTTTTCGTCGTTTGGCGCGGTATCGGAGGCAGTGTTACCGTATAGCTGGAGTTACTGCTTTGGTAGGAGCGACTGCATTGTCTATGCAAGGGCAAGTTTATTGTGAGCAGATAGGTTTAGATAGTCCTTTTGATGGGATTGATGTAGGTAATTTATCTAATCCTCAATTGGTAGATGTGGATAGTGATGGTGATTTAGACTTGATTATTGGAACAGGCAGTGGTTTGATATTTTACTATGCTAATGATGGTTTAGGTAACTATAATCAACAAATCGGCATTAATAACCCTTTTAATGGAATTAATGTTGGTTCTGCTCCTCAATTGATTGATATAGATGGCGATGGTGATTTGGATTTGATTACAGGTGATTTCAGTGGTTCGATATTTTACTATACGAACGATGGGATGGGAAATTATAGTCAACAAATCGGTACTAATAATCCCTTTAATGGTATTAACATTGGATTTGATTCTCATCCTCAATTGGTAGATATAGATGGCGATGGTGATTTGGA
>CALGLY010000759.1 GCA_937959095.1 uncultured Saprospiraceae bacterium | reverse complement strand
CAAGCATCATTGGTGTAGTTCATGAAATTCATATACATATCACTATTGCCGCAAGAAATCATCGGTGCATTGGGACATTCATTATTATAAGTCTCCGATTGTAGTGGTGTATCATCGAGTCCATCATCATCGCTGCAACTCAATTCGCTACCCCACAAATGATTTAGCCCAAAATAATGTCCAAGTTCATGCGTCACGGTTCTGCCTAAGTGATAAGGGACATTATCCAATGCCGCACCGAGCGTACCAAATGCCCGATAATCAATAATCAAGCCTTGTTCCTCTTCTGGTGTTGCTTCGGGGTGGGTAGCTTGTCCAAGGATACCGTCTCCACGTTTTCCTATCCAAAAATTAATATAGTGCTTCGTATCCCAAGCATCCGCACCGCCACGCGAAGCATATTTGATACGTGCTGCATTGGAACCAATATTAGGAATACTGGTAAAAATCCGCTCGATGCCATCCGTCGCATTACCACGAGGATCGCTAGTGGCAAGGCAAAATTCAAGTTCGATATTGGCGAGTACATCCTTAAAATTACTTGGTACACCTTCTACTTCTTGGTTTCGTGCCTGAAAATCTTGATTGAGTATTTCTATTTGAGAATGAATTTGCTCATCAGAAATGTTTTCTTCTTCATTGTTCCAAAGCACATGTACAACAATGGATATCGTTAGTACTGTTCTATTTTCAAGCGGACTGCTTCCTTTTTCTAGTAAAAACGTGATCTCATCTTCGCTCCATGCGTGTTTGGATGACTTGCAGCGTGTCGGCTGTGCTACCAATATCAAAGTCGTGGAAATCAGGACTATACTAATAAGATAGCGTTTCATTGTAACTTTATTTATTGATAACACTATACGTTGTACAACAGAGTGTGATCCTCTATGATTTTTTAGCACTCTATTCAATTATCAATTTTTCATTTTCAATTATCCATTCTTTAGGCAACGTACAAGAATAAACTAGACAATTTTAGACTAGTTGTTTTTTCTTCTAATAAATCTTCAAAAACCCTGTCTGCCGTCAGGCAGGCGCGTATAGCCTAGCTAAATAAGGCTTTTTTAAGACTTATTAGAGGAGAAAAGAGCAGTATAAAATGTCTAGTTTACTTTTGTACGTTGCCTTAAAGCAATCTACTTTATTAAGCCCTCAAATAACCAATCTGCCACTAGTTGCCGATTGCGTTCTATCACAATGCGTTGTTGATCGCGCTCGTGGCTAATATTTCCTAATTCGATATAGACAGCTGGTGCTTTCACTTCGCGGAGCATATGCAAATCACGTGACGTGACCGTACCATAATACTGCCCGCCTTTTCGATATTTTTTATACTTCTTTCGCATTGTTTTTTGCAATTGCAATGCCATTCGCTTGCCTATGCCGTCTTCTCCATGATGATAGAAAAAGACATCAATCGGTTGGCCTTTTGTACGCGAATCTACATGAAACATAATTGCAATTTGGTCTTGCACGCCGCGCCATTTATTCTTTTTATAGAGGTCGTTTACAATTTCTGAACGCTGAAAAAGACGTGTTTTATGCCCTCTCGACATCTTCACATTCCCCCAAAGCACTTCATCCGAATCACATTTCAGGTATTTACCAGAGCGAATACCATCATTCGGATCACGAAGAATCATATAGGCTACCGCGCCATGTGCTACCAAATTTCGGCAAAGGCGCAAAGCAACATCATAGGCATATTCATCCTCACAAAGTTCTCGCCCTGCTCGTTCTCCGACTGCTCCTGGATCAGGACCGCCATGTCCGCCTACTATATAATAGACCTTGCCTGCTAGTTTGCTGCTTTGCAAAGGCGTGTAGGCATAATCCTTACCAAAAATCGCAAACGTCCGATTTCCAGCGGGTTTGCTAGGCGGTTTTACTTCCTTTATGATTGGCTCTTCTTCCTCTTCTACTGTTTCTTTCTCCACCATGCTCGGTTTTTTCGGGACTTCTTTTGCTACTGGTGTTTCTATTTTTTCCTCCTTGTTGCTTTCTTCGGATTCTTCCGCAGGCAAATCTGGCTCTTCGCAATTTAGTGCGTGATAAGGTACCCATAAGATTTTGCTATCTTCATAGGTGGTCTTTCGCAAGCCATCTGCTAGAATTTTATAATTATAATCTCGAATACTGACCGCTCTATCCCAATCGTCATCATTAATCGTCGTACGGATACTTTTCCCATTATATTTATAAATCAATACAGGAAGGTAATACGTCCGCCCACGCTGTAATTTTGATTTTTTAGTTAATTTATTCAGGAAATAAAATTGATCAAAATTGCATTGATGGAAATTTAGGCGATACCGCCCCATCAAGGTATAAATACCATCACCGTCTTCTGCTACTACTTTATGATAGCGCGGAGTTTCTGCGTGCAAACTAAAAATCAAGAATAAACTACAAACTGTGCCAATTATCTTAGCTATCATTTCGGAAAATGAATTTTTTATTTAAAATTGCCTCTATGTTGAACATCTTCAATAGAATTACTCTTTTTCTTTTCAAAGAACCAATTCATTAAGAACAAAGATGAAATTATTCAAAGAAATACTTTTTTTACTACAAAAAGA
>CALGLY010000758.1 GCA_937959095.1 uncultured Saprospiraceae bacterium | reverse complement strand
GAAGAAGAAAATATCTACACCATAATGGGTACCTTATTTATTGCCAATTCCCTTAAGAAAATGTTTTCTATCAAAACCCTACCGCCGTTGCCGTCATCACGCCCAAATGATTACGATGTCGAATAGCGATGTAGCCAGAAGTCGGCAGATTATAAAACCGAACGCCTAGCGAACCGTCTAAGTCGAGCAATTCGCCATCATTGCGTAATAAACAAGCGCGACGCTCTAGCACAGTCGCACTATTTGCAGCATCTCTTATTTCAAGTAAAACCCAATCTACTACATCAATCGGCAGGCTCGTAACGCTTTCCGAACCGATATAATTTAGGCTAGTATTATTGTAAGGTTGTGTAAAGGGAATAAGACTATTATCACCCAAATAAGTAGACATCATAGTACCACTTTTCGCGCCTTGCAAAAAGACTTTCGCCCGAATCGTACGCTCACTACATATTGCCCGAATTTGCACATTATCTAAATAAAACGTCCCCAGCAAATCGCCATAATTGAAGAATAAAGAAACATCTTCGCTACTAGTCGGCATGAAGGTTTTGCTGAAATGTTGCCAGGTGTCATTGAGGCTTTCCGTACCACTCATTACGAAGCTATTGCCCACTGTCGTATTCATGCCATAGCGCATATTTGCCGTGCCAGCCGCCGTTTTTGCATCGAAAGATAGTTCATAAAGTTGTCCTGACTTCAAAGGAATATTATTGCGTTTTACCTGTACATCCCAATAGTTAGCGCCGAGGCTCGTGACCGTTATTTGCATACTTTGACTAGCTTCTGAAGCAGTCGCACTTGTCACCGAAAAACTCGCCACAGCAGGACTTGCTTGGCGCGGACTCCAATCGGTCATACCTAGTTCAAAACTCTGATTACTTAATAAATTTGCCCCATCGCATTGCACTAGATTTGGGTCATCACCAGAGAAAAGCCCTAAGCCACCTGCACTCAAATACACTCGTCCTTCCACATTCATATCGCCTGCTAGTACTTTCGCGCCGCCCCAAAGTTCATCTTCCGCAGGACTATGGATAAGTTGCCAAGTCGTGCCCTTGTCCGTTGAGCGATAATAGCCGAAAAGACTATCACCATTGGCTTTGCCATAAAGGAAAATAGTCGGATAAGATTCGCCTGTGATTTGCTTCCCTACTGCTATTAAATCGGAGCGTTGTACATTGCCGATAGAAATCCAAGTTTCGCCGCCATCTTCGCTACGATAAAGGTCATTTTTGAAATTTATCCAGACGTGCTTGGCATGGCTCGGAATCGTGGTTACGCGCGTTTTGTGTCGCCATTTATCGAAGGTCGCACCATTATAGAAAGTTGGCAACCCGCTGGAAACTTGGAAGAACGTCTGCCCCGAATCGGTGCTTGCATGAAACGTCCCATCATTCCAATCATAGAAATAAAAGACACAACCCAATACCTTATCTGCTGCGATAGGTCGAAAGGTAGAAAACACGCTCGTATTGATGGAACTCACCGCCGTATGTCCTGTACCCGTAGCCGTGAAACTTACGCCTGCACACGCACCGGCATCGGTATTCGTGCTTGTAGAATTGCTGAAAGTCGCGCCATAATTAGTCGAATACTGTAAGCCTACCGAACTCGCAATTACTACACGCGTGGGGTCAGTAGAAGAAACAGCAACTACGCTTTTGCCCAAGCTTTCATCATAACCCGTACTTCTTGTAAAGCTCAAACCACCATCAGTACTATATGCAATATCTCCTGTATCATCATCCCATTCTTTCATATAAGAAGCCACAATATGGTCAGGCGAAGCAAAGCAATAATCCATGCTTCCGCCTTTTACCAATTGGGTCGGATCATCAATCGTAGCGCGAATATCTTGTGTAGGATATTGCCCTTGCACGATACTCGAAAACAAAAAGCCTGTTTGGTCGCCACCATTCACACCCAAGAAATTACCTGCCGAATTAACAGGAAATGCAGAAATATCTGTAATCACAGTTTCCTCATGTCCTTCGGAGCGTTCGTTTGTCCATTGTGCTGTCGCTGCGGTGTAATCAGGCGTATAATAAGTTGAGAACCAAGAAGTGAAATAGAGCGCGGTTGTATCATCAGGATCGAACGCCAATTGGGAGACGTGCGAACCTTCTCCTACGGTATGCCAAGGATAGAGATTATTGTAGGTCGCTCCATTTTTCGGTGGCCAATTCGCGCCTGCATCCGTGGAAATTCGCACGGTACTTAGTGCTGTCCAATCACTATTTATCGTCACGACGGTGTTGTTATCGTGTGGGCTGCACGTGACCGTCAAGAAGGCTTCCCCATTAGGATCTATTCCAGTGTAGTTGAGCACTTTATCGAAATCTACCGTCGCGCTCGTGAGGTTGGTCGCTTTATAAATGCCCTTGTCTTTGCAAGCAAGCATCATATAATCGCCATTTTTGGAGATAGAAATATCGCTGACCGACTGCAAATCGCTTGTAGTATTCAGGGCTTCGTACACATTCGTTGTGGTATTGCCCCGATAAATACCTTCGCCTGCATAGCCTATATACACATATTGGGGCTGCGTAGGGTGAAAAGCCACATTTCGGACGCTATTCGGAAAGACATTATTAGGAATTACGCCCGTGCCAAGTTGCGTAAATACTTCGGTCGTTAGATTCAATTTCCATAAGCCTGTGCCGCGTGAACCAATGTATAATTCATTCGGATTGTTGGGATTCAAAGCGATGGGTGCGCCTTGTCTATCTTGATCGTCGCCACCACCTGTGCAGCCGCGTCCGCCATTGGAGGCAAAGTAGATATTCGAGCCGCTTGCGCCTGGTATAATTTCTTTCGACCAAGTTGTTCCTCTATCATTGGATACTAAAATAGCCGTCTCATTGATGTCGCAATAGCGTCCTACGGCTAGTATCAGACGGTCGGGGTCAGCAGGGTCGAGGGCGATGCCTGCTACGCCATAATAGTCCGCCTTTTCTTTTCCAAAAAATATCAATTGGTCTAATCGTTCCTCCGCTACATTCCAGCGATACGCGCCGCCAATATCGGTACGGAAATAGCGAATATCGCCATCTGTCGGATGGATTTTCATGCCGATGATATAGCCACCTCCGCCTATTGGGACTTGCTGCCAGTTGTAGTCTATGCTTTGGGCTTGGATAAAACTACTTATCAATAGAGAGAGTAAGAAGGTGAGCTGTTTCATAAGATATTTTCTTAAAAAGTAATAGTAGAAAATCTTAAAATCCGTCAATAAACTTCGATATGTACTGCTTTTTTGACTTCTTCCAAGGCATTAATCTGTTTTCAGGATAAGTAATATAAATACATTTTTTTGCTCTTGTAACCGCTAC
>CALGLY010000757.1 GCA_937959095.1 uncultured Saprospiraceae bacterium | reverse complement strand
CTACACTGAAGTTACGTACACGACAAGAGCCTGAAACATTGATAGCAACCGTGCTATTATACCCAATTACAGTATTATTATCGTCATCTTGCCAGTAGGCTACATTAGCATCTGTAATGCCTGGTATGCTAAGTTCGTAGTTACTTGTACTATTGTTATACCCATACGTAATGTCGTTACAATCATAAGGATTGCCAACGATAGAAATGCGCTTGCAACACTCTCTAGTCACGCCGTTTTGTGTATATCGGTAGCAGACATTATAAACACCTGGTTGTGGGAAGGTATAAACCGTCGTGCGGCCAGAACCGATACCTACTGTGCTACCACCACCTTGTGCTGTCCAGCTTCCAGAAGGGAAATTGCTTGGCACACTGAAGCTATAGCGAGACGTTCCGACATAGCTGAATACTAAATCATCACAATCTGGTGTGTTTTGAGGTGCGCAAATTTGTAAACAACATACGCGATAGCAATTCGACGAAGGATCAAAATAATGTACACTAATATAGCGACATTGCCCTGGTGCAGGATTATTGATATTAATGCTGCTTGTACTGCCTGCTATTTGCTGTCCTGTAGCATCATCTTTCCAGAAGAGTACATTAGAACCACTAAGTCCTGGTAAGCTAACATTCCATGTGTTGTTATTGCTATTATAAGTCTCTTGTATATTATTGCAATCGTAAGGATCACAAATGTAAATGCGGATACAACAGATGCGATAGGCATTCACCGCAGGATCGTAGAAACGAACGCTAAAGTTACGCGCACGGCAACTTCCACTCACAGGCACATTCACGGTAGTACCTGCACCGATGTAGGTATTTGTATCATCATCATACCAGTTTGCATTCGTGATGCCTGGTATGTTCAATGTGTAGTTATTCGTATTCTGATTGTAGCCGTATGTAATATTGTCACAATCATAAGGATTGCACATATAGATAGCGATACAGCAAATACGATAGGCATTCACCGCAGGATCATAGAAACGTACACTAAAATTACGTACGCGGCAACCATTTGTCACAGGCACATTCACAGTAGTACCTGAACCAATGTAAGTATTCGCATCATCATCATACCAGTTTGCATTCGTGATGCCTGGTATATTTAGTACATAGCTATTGGAGCTTTGGCTGTAGCCATACGTAATATCATCACAATCATAAGGATTGCACATATAAATTCTAATACAACAAATACGATAGGCATTTACCGCAGGATCATAGAAACGTACACTAAAATTACGTACGCGGCAACTTCCTGTAGTCGCTACACTCACGGTAGTTCCTGAACCAATCGTCGTATTATTATCATCGTCGTACCAAGTAGCATTGCTGATACCAGGTATGCTTAATACATAAGCATTTGAACTTTGGCTATAACCATAAGTAATATCGTCACAATCATAAGGATCGCACATATAAATACTAATACAGCAAATACGGTAAGCATTTAAGCCTGGATCGTAGAACTGTACACTGAAATTACGTACGCGGCAAGAACCACTCACTGGTACATTCACGGTAGTACCTGTACCAATTATTGTATTATTATCATCATCTTGCCAAGTTGCATTCGTGATGCCTGGTATATTCAAGGTATAGCTATTCGCGCCTTGGTTGTAGCTGTAGAAAATATCATCGCAATCGTAAGGATTAGAGATATAAACTGTTTTACAGCATGAACCTTCACAACCATCGCTCTTTACATAGCTATAGCACACAATATAAGTGCCTGATGAAGAGAAATTAACATTGGTACTTCTAGTCCCAGTAGAAGTACTAATTTGAGAATTTCCAACGCGCTGTACTGTCCATACACCACTAGCTGGAAGATTATTGCTCACACTAAAGTTATACAATAATCCATTATTGTTATTGAGATAGCCATAGCTCATCGAGCTACAATTACTATTTGTTTCTTCCTGACAATCGTCACAATCTATACGTAAGCTAAAATTACTTACTTGGTCTGGCTTATGTCCATCCACCAAAAGATAGTAAGTTCCACTGGCATTATTCAGTACAATTTGCTCACTTTGGTTACTACCATTCGTGCTTCTTGCTACACAAGTAATCAAAGAAGCTGGATTACTAGAATACGTTTGACATTGGTCGAACAAGAACATATCCAAATCTTTGGATAAACCTGTCATCGTAATTGTCAAATTGCTACTTCCAGAAGGAACATCTATACGATATAATTTGTCATTTCCTGTAAATGGATTGCTACTTTGCGAAATACCATTCGCACAAGCTCCTAAATCGTTATATACGAAATTACTACTAGCACCAATCGTCGTTTCATTATAGGTGCGATCACAATCTAAAGGCGTTGCATCTGCACAGCTAAGGTCATTATCATCACAATCTACATCTAGAATGAAGGAACTCACGCTCGATGCATATTGTGCATCAATAATAATATAGTAAAAGCCTTGAGCATTTGTTACATTGATTTGCTCACTACTATTACTTGGTCCTGTGCTTGAACGGATACAATTCATAGCCCCGTTATTGCAACGAATCAAGAATAAATCTAAATCTGCTGATAGACCAGTAAGTGAAATACTAATATCTGTAGTTTGAGGAATATTAAGTTCATAAAAAACATCTGCCCCTACGAAGGTTCCATCGAAACAATCGTAACTAACATAATTATTCCCTCTGCCATTATTCGTGCTTGTTACTCTATCTCCACAGCTCAACTCTTCTGTCACATAAGCCGAAATCTCAGGAGTAAAGTTACCTTTGCAAGGAGAATCATCTGTAGTGGTAGTACAACTTGCTCTTATAAGGAAATCTGCTGTAATACTGCTACTATAGGCATCCACTACTATATAGTAGGTGCCAGAGGCATTATTGACTGTTACTTTTTCGCTTGTATTATTAGAGTTTAAACTAGATCCCTTACAATTATAAAGAGCTGTTCCATCACAATCTCCAAATACAAATAAATCAAGATCTCCAGTAAGATTCCATATATCTACGGTTAATGTATTGCCCGAAGAAACTGTAACTTTATATACTCCATCTCTACCATTGAAAGAAGAATTGCCATTATAACAAGCTCCATAGCTATTCGCATTGAAGGTATTGGCGAGGTTATTAGTATTAGAAGTATACGATTGATTACAGCTTATAGTAGGTGCTTGGCTACAGGTTTGCCCGTATACAAAGCCTAAACTTAAGACTGTAAAAGCTAATAAGGTAATAAAATGTTTCATCATTATGATTGTTTTACTTGCGTGATGACATCATTAATAGAAAGCAGGAAAGTGGCCTTGCTCTCTTGCACCATTGCAATAAGCTAATTTATATTTAATAATTAAATGGACTAAAATTTAGATGTACCCGTGTATTTTATACAAAAAATAGTATGACTTAGAAGCTGTTTGAGTTTAAGTGTTTTCCTATATGAGAGAATATTTTTTGTCTGCTTTGGCTTTTAAAACCCTGTCTGCCGTCAGGCGCGTATAGCATTCGCTAAATTAAGGCTTTTAAAAGTGAATGCAGACGGAAAATTGTCCTCATATAGGAAATTAATTAAATTCAAATAACTTCTTAAACTATAGAGTTGTTCAGAAATAAGAATTGTGTATATGAAAGTTAGCTTTTTGTGCTAGATAAAGCTCTTTTTCGAGGGCATAGCCATAGCTACGGGCGAGAAAAAAGCTGAAATATAGTGCGAAAAGATATTTTCATATGCCA
>CALGLY010000756.1 GCA_937959095.1 uncultured Saprospiraceae bacterium | reverse complement strand
ATTAGCATCACCAGCACATTTTATTTCTGTTTCTATCTGAATATTTACTCCTAATAGTAAGCCTTCCGCTATAGTGAAAATTTCACTCGCCACTACCTCTCCTGCTATATCTGTACTTGTATTGGAATCTACTATAATAATTTGATAATCGCCCGCATCAGGATCATCGAAAGTGATGCTACCACTTGCTGTAGTGATAGTCCCTGATTCAATAACCATATTACTATCATCTACCAATTCGTAAGTATAAGGAGGAATTCCACCACTTACATCAAAACTTATAGAAGCATCATTATTTCCAAAGCAAGTTTCGCTCATTGTTTCTATCTCCAAGAAAAATGGCTGATTAGAAACACATACTTGCCCATTTATCGCATTGAATCCCATCTGCTGCCCATTCGCGTCTTCCACACTTAAAGGCGGTACACCATTGGGTTGAAAAATAAAAGGACTGCAATCGCCTTCATTTCCAATCACATCAAAGCATACAGAAAACAGTACTGCATCATCGGGCAAGGTAACAGGTAAAAAGGCATCAAGATCAGCCCATATTACCGAAAGTTCACCATTTACTGCACGTGTAGTCCCAAAATTCGCTTCGCTATTAGAGAAGGTTGGTAAATTTGAATTTAGATTCGTTACGGAAGAAAAAGTCAGAATACTAGGATCCCACATCAATGGAAACTGGATGCCTATTACTTGATTAAAATCGCGCACTGTCACATCCACACAAGCATTGGTGACACCTGGCTGGAAGTTAATATTTGGCAATATAAAAGATACTGGACTACAGCTCGAACCATCAAACGAAATCTGAGTAGTAGCTGGACAAGCCTTACCATCCGATACTTCTATAGTATAAGTTCCTGCTTGTGGTGCGCTAATTTGCACCGTTGAGCCATGTCTTGCATCATTCGTCAATATCATCGCACTTACACTATCATCACCATCTAAGGTAATGGAGATATCATAGGCACTGCCATCAAATTCGGATAAACCACCTTGTACCTGAAAGCTTCCTCTACAGCCTTGTGCAGATACTTGCACATCTTCCACTACAACTTCATTCAAGTACACGACCGGAAATGCCTGATCTATACTCACATCTACACATGGTCCTGCTGGCTCTCCTGCATTGGCTTCTTCGTATTGTGCGATTGGAGTACCTGCTACTACCAACAATTCATCGTAAGTAATAGGAGCAAACCAAAGTACGAGTGGGTCATTATTATTGAATTGAGTTTGTAGAACGCCACTATTGCCAAATTCTACATCGCCTGTATTCGTATCACTTACGGCTACAAAAATCGGATTGGATGGGTCTAAAGCATTGGGTACTAAACAAGGATCCGTCACTACCGTTGCCAAATCGAGTCCTTCGACTGTAGGTTCACAACTATAAAAGGCATAGCCTACGCCGCCTGGTGTACTAGGATTGGGATCACCATCCAATAGAACTGTATTTTCATCCGAATCAATCAGAATTCGATCATTGATACATAAAAAGATGGTATCACCCATCACATCATTGCTATCGCCTGTGTGTGGCCCAATAGTAATTGTACCTGCTTCGTTTCCGCACTCATTTTTGAGTGTCGGGTCGCCTGCAATGCCTAGTTTTCCTTCTAGTGAGATGGGTTGCGGTGTTTGTGCAACGAGCTGGCTGCCAAACGCTAGCGCAACAATAAGTAATGCTAATCGCTGAATCATCGTATTTTTATAAATTGGATTGATTATCCGTAAGTAAGAAGTAGGAAGTGTAACGATATTATTTGAAAATAATTAGCAAATAACGACTTACTACTAAATACATAATTAAATCAAACTTTGGATGTTTTATGTAGCACTGGAAATGTCAATTACTTTAATACCTATAAATAGATATTTTAAGCATTCTTTGAAAAGGGGCAAAAGTAACTAAAGATATTGTATAATTCATACCTAATAAACGATATGAGAACGCCCTGTATTTTTGTTTTATTGCTTTATTACTTACCGTAAATCCTCTCCTTTTAAAGTATTTGGAACGCAGAATTCTTTTTACCTTGCCGCTCGTTCATCAATAACGACGTAACATGACAAAAATATCCGCGGCTATTACAGGTGTTCATGGCTATTTGCCAGAATACCGATTGACCAACAAGGAACTCGAAACGATGGTAGATACCAATGATGAGTGGATACGCACTCGCACGGGTATTCAAGAACGACGCATCCTAAAGGGAGAAGGGAAGGGAACTTCCGTGATGGGAATAGAAGCAGCCAAGGGCTTGCTAGAAAAAACCAAGACCGACCCAAAGGATGTAGAATTAGTCATTTGTGCTACGGTGACAGGTGATATGATTTTTCCAGATACCGCAAACCTTATCGCAAAAGGTATCGGAGCGACTAATGCCTTTAGTTTCGATTTGAATGCGGCTTGCTCAGGCTTTCTTTTTGGTTTACAGACAGCAAGTATGTATATCGAGTCGGGACGCTATAAAAAAGTCTTACTTGTTGGAGCAGATAAGATGTCTTCTATTATCGACTACGAAGATAGAGCAACCTGCATTATCTTCGGAGATGGTGCTGGTGCAGTACTCTTAGAGCCGAATACCGAAGGCGTGGGTCTGCAGGATGCCTTACTAAAAAGTGATGCCACAGGTGCAGAATTTTTACACTTGAAAGCAGGTGGCTCTGCATATCCTTCTACTGCAGAAACCGTGGCGAATAAAGAGCATTATGTTTTCCAAAATGGTCGGCCTGTATTCAAAGCTGCCGTTTCGGGCATGTCGAGTTCGGTAGGAGAATTGATGAAACGTAATGACTTAAAAACAGAAGACATTAAATGGCTGGTGCCACATCAAGCAAATATCCGTATCATAGAATCGGTAGCTCGTATGGCAGATTTCCCTCTGGAACGCGTGATGGTTAATATAGAAAAATATGGCAATACTACTGCCGCTACTATACCGCTTTGCTTGTGGGACTGGGAAGATCAACTTCAAAAGGGAGATAATCTCATTCTGACTTCCTTCGGTGGTGGCTTCACTTGGGGGGCGATTTACTTGAAGTGGGCGTATTAAGTACCTAAGCATAATTAGCTAGACTTTAGCCATTGGCAACTCAAAAAAACGTTTGCCTCATCTGATAAGAATCAGATGAGGCAAGAAACTGTGCTATTTATTATAGGTGATAAGAAATAGCACAGCTTATCCCATTCTTTCCCCTCCTGATGAATCTTGAAAAAATCTTAGAGTTTGTTTGGAAGGCTACCCCTCTAAGATTACCTCCAAACATGCTCTTATTTAACTAGGCATCCCAGAGCAAAACACCTCCCTTAAGAAAAACATCATATTCCAAACTAAGTAATGAAAAACTAATTAACTAAACAGTTATGCTTGTCTTTTTGTCTTGTAATTTCGTTAAAAATACTCGTCGTAGCTAAGGCTATGCCTGTGTTTTTTGCCTCATTACAAAACAAAAATCCTACA
>CALGLY010000755.1 GCA_937959095.1 uncultured Saprospiraceae bacterium | reverse complement strand
CTTTGACAATTTTTGCATTTTCTACGAACAAAATCAAATCAAAACGCTCATTATCAATCGCTTTTTTGATTTAATTTATGTCCGTGGCAAAAATTGTCAAAGAGCCATTTTATTTTGCCTTAAAGAGAGTAGAAAGTCTTTGTCATTTTAAAATTTATAATTTCTACACCGTGAATAGTATTTTTATTTTCTTGTATTAATTGATAGCCTTTGCGCTCCAATAACGGACGTGCCGTAATACTCACATCAGCCGTAAGTGTAGCACTTCCTTGTTCTTTTGACGCATTTTCTATCGCTTGATACAAGCTATTGGCAATGCCTTTTTGTAAATGGTCTTTATGCACATAAAGCAAGTCGAAATAATTACCCTTTTCTAAGGAAGCGAAGCCTACTATCTCATCTGCTATCTCGGCGACTAGAAAATATTGCGTTTCTATTTTATATTTCCATCGTGAGCTATTCTCTGCGGCAGCTGCCCAAATGTCGATTTGCTCTGTACTATAATCTTTCTTACAAATAGTCCGAACAGCATCCACAAAAAGTTGCTGAATAGCCGCTAAATCTTCCAACTTTGCCGTTCTTAGTTGTATTGTTTCTTTTTTGCTTGTTTGCATTCTTGAAGATGCTTTGTTTCTGTTCTTTGTTCTTCTTTTTGCCCAAAACGTGCAAAAGTTGAGAACTTAGATTCAACAGGATTGAAACGCTAAGTAATGGCAAACAAATAAATGTACATTCTTGACTGCTTCTTTTGTCTCTATTTTTCACTTTAAAATTGGTCAAATATCTAGATATGCTCCCACTTTCAAAGCAAAAACTAGAACCAAAATAACCGACTCAAGAATGTACATTTATTAATTTGCCATTACTAAAATCAAATGTAATATGTTATTTACCAAATTGAAATTTATATTTTTATTATCCTTCTTTTTTTGTGGTATTTTATTGGCACAAAATAAACTACAAACTGCAATAACTAGTTTAGCTAATGATGAAGTACTGAAACATGGTGCATTCAGCATGACGGCTATTGATGTGGAAACAGGACGCGTAATAGCTACCCATGCTCCGAATAAAAGCCTGATTCCTGCTTCTTCCTTGAAAGTGATTACGACCGCAACGGCTTTAGAATTGCTAGGTAAAGATTTTCAATTTCCAACGCGCTTGCAATACGATGGCACGATAACGAATGGTGTTTTGGATGGAAATATCTACATCAAAGGCTTCGGAGATCCCACCTTAGGCTCTGATCAGATGGAAGAAGCGATACCTATGAAAACCTTGATGCAAGAATGGGTGATGGCTATCCAAAAACTAGGCATTCGACAAATTAATGGCTACATTATCGGGGATGGTTCGTACTTTGAAGATGTGCTTGCTGGCAAGACCTGGAATTGGGCAGACCTCGGAAATTACTACGCTTCGGGCGCGTGGGGATTGAATATCCATGAAAACTTATACTACCTCGATTTTCAGCAAAACCCCAAATTAGGTACTACGCCCAAAGTAACTGGAACACGCCCTATGATTCCGAATCTAGAGTTTATGAATGACCTGAAGTCGGCAGGCAAAAACACGGGAGACAATGCCTATATCTATGGCGGGCCGTATTCCTATATACGCACTATTCGAGGTACGATTCCTGTTGGGAGTGGAATATTTACCATTAAAGGTTCGATACCCGACCCTGTATTCCAAACGGCGTATCAACTCTATTGCGCCCTTGAAAATGCAGGAATTCGCCCAAGTAAAGGCGCGAGTACGCAACTTGCTTTACAAAAAACAACGACGCGCAAAAATTTCCACACTCATCTATCACCAAACTTGGCAACGCTTATAAAACGAGCAAATCATAAAAGTGTAAATCTTTATTGCGAAGCCCTGTTACGCGTGCTAGGTGTAAAACAAGGTGAAGGCGGCAGCATGGAAGCAGGCACGGAAGTAGTAAAACAGCACTGGGAAAAACGAGGTATTGATATGTCTGGCTTTTTTATGGAAGATGGCAGCGGACTTTCCCCACGCAATGGTGTGACGAGCTATCAATTTGCTCAATTGCTCCGCTTGGTAGAGCGCAATACATCGGTCTCGGATATCTTTTATGAATCGCTGCCTATTGGTGGCAAAACAGGCACGGTGAAATATATGTTTCGCAATACGATAGCCGATGGGAAAATACGCCTCAAAAGTGGCACGATAGGGCGCGTGCGAAGCTATTCGGGACTAGCCAAAGCGAAGGACGGACGAATGATTGCCTTTTCTATTATTGCGAATGATTATACTTGTTCGAGTAGTGTTATTCGGAAAAAAATGCAGGCGGTGCTGGTGAAACTATGTGAATAGATTTTTATTAAGGGTAAAAAAAATAAGGCGCGCGAAATAAAAATTCTTCTTAAAGAGACTTATTCTCCTTGGAAGAAGTCCTTGAATTTAGTCATTGATACCCGATAACAGACTCAAATTCAAGGATTATGCCCTTATTTCACCAAAACATATATAAAAAAATGTTAATTTTTCATTTTTTTTCACCCTTATGCAACTTCTAGGCTATTCTCTGCGTCATATAAGTATACAAAACAAAAAACAAATCCTAAAAAACAAAAAATTAATCAGTGAGAGTAAAGTTTCATACGTAAATTTCTGCTCCTGGCTAGACCGGGAGCTTTTTTTTTGCCTATTTTGTTTCTAATAGTTGCTTTGCAACTGTAGAGGATAGAGAGTAGAAGGACTTTACTTTTGACTTCTTACGAAGTAAAAATCCTAACGTGTTCTATAAATCCCTATACCCTCTACTTTCTACCCTCTACCAAATACCATTTAATTTTTTTCTATGAAAGTAACAGGCTTTTCCTTCATCCGCAATGCCATCACCTATGACTATCCGATAGTAGAAGCGATTCGCTCGATACTACCGCTTTGTGATGAAGTTGTGGTGGCTGTTGGTGCGTCGGAAGATACTACTTTGGATTTGGTGAAAAGTATTGCACCTGATAAGATTCGGATACTAGAAACGATTTGGGATAATAGTCTTCGAGAGGGTGGGCGCGTACTCGCTGTGGAAACGGATAAGGCATTTGATGCAATCGGTGCAGATACGGATTGGTGCATCTATATACAAGGCGATGAAGTGCTCCACGAACAAGATTATCCAGCGATACGAGCAGCGATGCAGCAACACCTAGCAGATGATAAAATAGAAGGCTTATTGTTTAAGTATCGACATTTTTATGGTTCGTATAGTTTTTTAGGCGATTCTAGAAATTGGTATAGAAAAGAAGTACGAATCGTGCGGAAGAATACACGGATACGCTCTTATAAAGATGCACAGGGTTTTCGGAAAAGAGGGCAGAAACTACAAGTAGCGGCTGTGGATGCGCACGTGCATCATTATGGTTGGGTAAAGCACCCGCAACAGCAACAACTCAAGCAACAGACCTTCAATAAACTTTGGCATGACGACGACTGGATGGAAAACCATATTCCGAAAGTAAGTACCTTCGATTATTCCAAAATTGATTCTTTGAAACGCTTCGATGGTACGCACCCGAAAGTGATGCAAGCTCGCATAGCTCGTATGAATTGGGAATTCGATTTTGATCCTACACAGCGACAACTTTCCTTTAAAGAACGCTTTTCGCGCTGGTTGGAACAGCAGACGGGCTACCGCCTTGGGGAGTATCAGAATTATCACTTATTGCGCCAATAAAATCACTTGATTTCTCGCTCAATTTCTTCGATTAGCACATTTATTCTTTCTTCAATACTAGCATAAGAATAAAGAATAAAATTTCTATTTACATGAATTTTCCATAAGTAACTCAAGAAGATGTTTTTTTCGCTATCACTTAGCGCAAGAGGTGTATTGAGCCTAATGATATTTCCTCTTTCATCGAAGACAAGCTTATCTGTAATAAAGCTATTTATTTCCTTGAAATAGTTTTCTTGAAATTGCATTTCATGGTATTCTTCCTCCATGTATCTTAGGTTTCTATAATCGTATTCATAGAGTGAAATAATTTGGAGCCGCAAAGAATCATTCTCTATTAATTCGAGGCCTCTTGATTTGAGCGTTTCATAGCCAGAACTATTTTGAGCGGAGAAAAAATCGCGCGTAAGACTAAGATAATACTGAATCAAAGAATCGGGAGCTACTTCTTCTTCATTAATTATTTTGCGCCAATATCGGCATGCCGAAATACCTTCTAAATGCCCCTCCATATTAATTTTAGTATCCAAAATATCTTCCTCTAATCCATTTGCTATTTCGGTTAATATTTTCTTTGCAGCTTCATTATCTCTCCGATTTTCGTTCCAGCTCGTCAATGCAAAACCCGAAATCACAGCAATAAATATGCACAAAAATTCAAAAATGTATTTTTTCCAATTTCGTTTTTTCATAGAGCGTCGTTATGTGTTTTTCCCATTACTAGATATCAATTATTGCGCTGATGCTTGAATAATTCTTCTATCCTTCGTTTTGCTTCTACTTCCGTGATCCCTGCATAATAATCTCGCACAAAAGAGTGATCGTGTCCTTCGCGGGGTATTATTTCGGGGCGTTGCCCACCTGCTTTGGTTCGCACATTTACAGGGATGCGGGTGGTATCATCGTAGCCAGGAATGAGGTTGCTCAGCCAGCCAAAATAATCCGTAACATAATCATCTTCATGGTAGTGAGTCTGATAATCTTGAAAGCTTGCTTCGCTTAAGGAGACCCAAATACCGTACTCCAAATCATTGCAAGAATCCAGTACTTTTTGCGTCAATGTAACTCGAATAAACCGATCTACTTGGTCAGGGTATCGAATGACACAAAAGTCCTGACTAAGTTGTGCTATTTCCTTGCGTTCCTTTGGTGGTAACTGATGATAATAGCTCGGCGTGTGAAAGGCTAGTGCCGGCCAAGCATCATGGAATTCTCCGCAACAATCGCATTGATAAATCATATTGATGAGTTTGATTATTCACGTTCAAAGATAAAGGAAATTTAGAATCGGTGAAATGGCTTGCTACGACTTTCTTAGACCTTTACTGCAAAGCGAATTTTATAGAGATGCAAAAGGGCATTTTTGAGGTGTTGAGAATAAGCAGAAATACCATAAAGCTGCATCAATACTTTTTCAAAATGAATTCTATCGGCAGCTTCCAACTCTTCCATTAGAGGTAGACGCTTTCTTTTGGTCAAGGGCATAAAGGCAGCAAGGAGCTCTTCTTTTTGTATGGTATTTAGCAGCTTTGGATTTAGAATTTTAAAATCGCGTTCAAATTTGCTCGCTCTTAAATCCAATGCGCCCAAGCCTCTACCAAAGCCAAAACTCTCGATGAGGAACATAGAAAGTGTGCTATTGAAGAGCGCGAGATAGAGGTCATTATTTTCTGTTTGATAAGCTTCCTTCACCGAAAAGCCAATCATACGTTGGTCAATGAAGGAGCGGTCTTCTAGCTTGGCAATAAACAGACTTCTATCATAATTTACATTGGCAACAAAATCAGCCATATTATCGGTCTTCATTTCGTACCAAAACAAATTGGCTTTTTTCAAGGATTCCGTCAATGGTTTGCCGCTATTATTGAGCTGCTGCTCAAAGGATTTTATCCAAGCGAATGCGCCTGTATGTCCGAGGGTTTGGAGTTCTTCCAAGCTCTTGGAGCAGCAAAAAGCATCTCTATTCGGCGCACAACTCAAGGCGGTAGCATCTCGTAGATGCTTCAAGACGGGTTTTATATAATCTTCCTCGATGCCATGTCCTTTGGCTGGATAAAACATGGGATTCCAGCCTCTTCGTTCGCCTCTAGTGAAATCAAAAAGCTCGCTAGTATTTAGCAATTTTTCGGAAATAGAATCGAGCCAAGTCAAGTCCGAAAAATAGCCCGACCAAGGAATACCCATTTTTTCAAACTGCTGAATTTGTGTTTTCTCATAAGTATGAATGCTTATATTATCATTGCTATTACCCAAGATAATATCCTCACTTAAGCCTTTAATATCGGTGATGTCTTCTATTTTTTGATGTAAGGTGCAGAAGGAAATAGGATGATTAGCAGCAATTGGAGTACTAGGTTCTATTTTGCTTGCGACTAGTAGCGTTGTCACCACATCGGCATTATCAAACCACTTCCCATTTGCAGAAATAACGACATAATTTATATCAAAAAATCGCTGAAATCGCCCTAAAAATCGTTCTCCATAATCTGTGCCAAGCCACGCATTCGATAAAATTAAACCAATTCTTCCTTCTTCGGAGAGTAACTGATGCAAGTAAAAAGGGATGTAGGCAAAAATATCACTTTTGCCACTCAAGGGTTTATCCTCTCCTGTTAATGCTCGAATCCAGTCGTTGATTGCGCCAATATTAGGGTTTAGCACCTTCATTTCTTTGCTCTTGATGAAGGGCAAATTGGAAACGATATAATCTATCGCGGGAAAGATTTTTTCTACGAGCGCGCCCGTATTCGGATTTCGGAAGCTTATAGGATTGTCTGTTTTCAAATCAATTACATCCGACTGAAAAATATGGCTAATGCGTCCAATATTGGAAGGCTTTGCCATAGAAAGCGTCGATAATTGAATAGGAAAAGAATGCTTATCGGAAGCCCAAACACTCGCTAAAACTTCCTCTTGATTTAGTTCATATTCTTCTTTTAGCTGATACGCTTGTTGGATAATCGTCCCCGTTCCGCAGCACGGATCAAGCACTATTTTGGTCTTGTCATCCATTGTCAATCGGCAAAGTAAATTCGCAAGCGGCTTTGGTGTAGAGAATTGCCCTGCCACTTTTCGCTTCGCGCTAGCTACCGAACTTTGTAGCAATTGATGTAGAATTTCAATATCAATCCCTTCAATATTGATGCTTGTCAAAAACTGATTAAGTTCTGTCAATTGACTCCAAGCTTCCTGCGAAAGGCAATCTTGTGCGAGATTCGGACTTAGAATATTCCAAAAATTGCAGCTTTCAGAAATGCCCTTTATGAGATTTATAGCATCGCTTATAGTCGTGTTGGCTTGTAGGTTTTCTATTTTTCGTGCGTCATTAAAGTGTGTCTTTAGGATATGGGTAAATACAATTTTAAAGACCCAATCG
>CALGLY010000754.1 GCA_937959095.1 uncultured Saprospiraceae bacterium | reverse complement strand
ATAGACATGAAGCTCTCTACTTGGATGTGGCGTGACATAGTCGCACCTTTTATATTGTCAATCTTACGATTCTTAATATAGTCTGCTGAATACTCGATTGGAGAAATCCATGTATTCAAGAAATCTGCTCCGAAGCTTACGATTACGTCTGCTTTATCGAAGTGATAATCTGGAATAGCACGCTGCCCGAAAGAAGCTTCATTCGCCTCCAAAATAGCAGAAGATGAAATCGCATCGTAAGTTACGTGCTTTACATCGCCACCTTTTGAAGCAAAATCTGCAATCGCTGCCTTTGCAGATGGGCTAATAATGGTATTGGAAACGATACGAACGCTACCCGCCTTCGCCAATGCACCTTTAATAGCTGCATCTATTTCCTCCCAAGTTGCTTTTTCTCCTACTCTACCATCTACAAGCGCGGTTGGCCCTTGAATACGGTCTATATCATACAAGCTCAAGACGCTTGCTTGCGCTCGTGCTGATGTACCACCACTTGTGATAGAAGAAAGAGTATTTCCTTCAATTTTAATCGGACGACCTTCGCGAGTCTTCACCAATACTGGACAATAATCGCCTCCTTGAGCAAAAGTAGAAGCATAATAAGTCGCTACTCCTGGTACGATACTGTCTGGCTTCACCACATAAGGTAAAGCACGACGCACTGGAATTTCACAACCCGCAGCTATAGTAGCTGCTCCCAAACCAAAACCTACATACTTCAAAAAGTCACGACGATTAGAAGTCGTTTCCAATACTTCTTCCTTCTGAACTTGCTCCAAGATAGGAAGCTCGACAAATTCTTGATTGGCCACCTTCGCCAAGGCAGGGTCATCATTTAGATGCTCTACGCCCAACCAAAGTCCTTGATTATTGTCTTTCATTATTTATAGATTTGAGATGTGAGATTTAAAGATGTGAGACTTTAGCCTTTCGGCTTTTTCTCTTTTCTTTCTCGCTCTCTAGTATTTTCAAACTAAAAATTAAAAATGTCGCATTAGATGTAAAATCTCATATCTCACATCTAAAAGTCTCATATCTTAGACTAGTAATGACACTTTTGACAGCCTAAGCCGCCTATATCTTCAACCGTTACTTTGTCGCGCTCACCAGCTTGTAGTTCCTCGTGGTACTTTTCATAAGACTGATAGTACTCATTGTCCGCGAATTTCACCTCTGTTTGTCTGTGACAATTCACACACCATCCCATAGATAGTGGTGAGTGCTGTGAGACAACTTCCATCTCTTCTACTGGTCCGTGACAGGTTTGGCATTCTACCTTACCTACGGATACGTGCTGTGCGTGGTTGAAGTAAACGTGGTCAGGCATATTGTGGATGCGTATCCACTCGATTGGCCCTTGCACTTTATCTTTATTTTCGTTTGTCAATGAAGCAACTAAACCATTCCATTGCTCATTTACAGCATCTTCTGCCTGTTCTACCTTAGTAGGATTGTCTTTTACATAATTATCAGCAATCCACTTCGTATATACTTTCTTTACATCTTCTTGAGACATATTGTCGTAATCCTCGATATACTTGTCTGTCGTTGGATCGTAACCAATAGAAGCGTAAATCTTCGTCAATTCCGCTGTGCCATACTTCGAGCCTTTCTTGATTGCTTTGTGGCAATTCATACAAGTATTCGTAGCTGGAATCACAGAATGCTTCGAGCGACGCGCTCCATCGTGGCAATATTGACACTCAATCTCATGGATGCCTGCGTGCGTAGCGTGCGAAAACTTGATAGGCTGGTCTGGTTGGTAGTTTTGCTGACGACCTAACTCAATTGCGGTATTTACTGTAGTATAGCCACCTGCTACCACCAATGCAAAGACTGCAAACGCAATAACGCCTGGGCTAGTGAGTATATCTATTAAGGTCTTGCGCTGTGGAGCGACTTCGCCGTCCTTCAACTGCGACATATAGTTCAGGTTCGAGATGATTCTCGCTAAAACTACTGCCAGTAAACCTAATATTAGGAATAGTGCTATAAATAAAGGTGTATTCGGTCCATTTGCTGCTGCACCAACTTCTCCGCCGCCAGGCCCAGCCACTTCATCAACCTTATTATATTGTACATCAACATAGGCTAAGAGGTTTGCAATCTCTTCATCCGTCAAATTCGTGAAGCTATTCATCACAGTTGGCTTCCACTGATTCCAAAGTTCTTTGGCACGTGGATGACCGTCCGCAATCATTTTTTGCGAATTCCGAATCCAAGCATACAATTCTTCTTGGGAATAATCTTCCCAACGTTCTTCCACTCCACCTAGTGCAGGCCCTGTCAAATCGTCTTTCATGTTCCGATTATGACATTGCGCACATTGGTTAAGGAACAATTCCTCGCCAGCGGCTAAGTCTTGTGCTTGGATAGAACCAAACGGAAGCAGTAATGCTAAAAAAGCTATATATCGAATAAACCTCATAGTTTAAGGACTTTTTTCTCCTATTGAGTAACTGAGACAATTAGTTTTTTCAACAGATTTTCGAATTTATTTCTTAATACTCTGTTAATGTCATCCTAACGTCAGCGCAAAAATAGAAATCCAAGCATTATATCACAATGCTAAGGGTAGAAGTAAAATTATTTAGACAATTTCTAAATAATGTTTTTCTCAATCCCAAATATTATTCTGATTTAGGGAGTAAAGACACTTAAAAATAGTGTTAAATTCGTTCGTTTTCATTTTCTTCTGAAACTTCAAAATTTCCTATTTGTCAAAAAGTTATCATTTTTTTGATTCTCCGCCAAACCCGCCTGCCGTGCAACGGACTGGTCCCGTGATAAAGCCGAAGAAAAAGAAATCACAACACTACATTTTCATTCGTTTTTGTGTTTCCTTTTTCTTCGCTACAGAATTTTTCAGAGAATGTTTTTCTCAAACCGCAACTTTTGCTTTAATGTGCGGATGTGGATCGTAGTCTTTTAGCAGGAAATCTTCAAACTGAAAAGCGAAAATATCTTTTACTTCCTTATTCATTTCAATTGTAGGCAAAGTGCGTGGCGTGCGACTCAATTGCAACTGCGCTTGCTCGATATGATTGGAATATAAATGAACATCCCCGAAGGTATGCACAAACTCCCCTACTTCTAAATCACAGACCTGCGCCATCATCATCGTGAGGAGTGCGTAGGAGGCTATATTAAAAGGTACGCCCAAAAACACATCGGCTGAACGCTGATAGAGTTGGCAAGATAATTTCCCATCTGCTACATAAAACTGAAAAAGCGCGTGACAAGGCGTAAGTGCCATATCGCCAAGATCGGTCACATTCCAAGCATTCACCAAAATCCGTCGAGAATTAGGATTGTTTTTGATGGTTTCCACAGCATTCGCTATTTGGTTGATGGTTTCGCCGCGTTTTCCTTCCCAACGCACCCATTGTTTGCCATAAATCGGACCAAGATCTCCATTTTCATCCGCCCAGTCATTCCAAATCCGTACGCCATGCTCTTGTAGGTACTTTACATTGGTATCGCCTTTCAGAAACCAGAGCAATTCATAGACGATGGATTTCAAATGCAATTTTTTCGTCGTCAGCATCGGAAAGCCTTCTTGCAAGTCGAAACGCATCTGATAACCAAACACGCTAGTCGTGCCAGTACCGGTGCGATCGCCTTTTTGCGCGCCTTTGTCTAGGATGTGTTGTACGAGGGAGAGGTATTGTTTCATAATTATTTTAGTCCTTCAATTCGAATACGGTTTCAAACCAAGTGATAAAATCATTGGCGAGGGGTTTATTTACATCAAAGTATCCGACTTCTATTGCTTTTCCGAATGGAAATCCTGGTTCTTTTTGCCAAGCAAGCCAAGTATGCATTTCTGCCTTAAATTGGTCTTTTTGTGGGAATGGATGTAGTTTTTTAGTCATTAAACGTTCTACGGCTTTCTTGGCTTCGGGTAAAATAAGGTCATCTTTAGGAATCATTGTAAGTAAGAAGTCTTCTAGTTCACCTTGATTCACATTATCAGGCATAATCCAAATACCAATATTAGGTTTATCTGGATATTTTTTATAAATCCCTTTATTATTTATCTTTTTAGGCAAGTTGTCATAGCCATATTTTGCAAAAATATCTTTGAGGGATTGATAAGCACTAGCTACGCTTTTGTCAGCATCTCTTACAACAGCTATATTTTCTAAATCGTTAGTAAGTAAAGCTGCCTCAATCTTTTCGGCGATTTTTTCAGCAAGCTTATCTTTACCTTTACATTCTTCAATGAATTTTCGGTAACTCCTATCCGTTTCATGCCCTTTAATTCTACCTTCAAACTTTCGTTTCATCAGTAGATTTGTAATGGCGTAAAGGTCACTTGTTCCTTCTACTAAAAGTAATTGTCTCATTGGGTTTATCTCATTTCAAAATTAGAAAGTAAAGCAACTTCTAAGTTTCTAGTTGTGTACTCTACGGAAATTATATCTTCACTATTTCGCTTACGCTGCAAACGAAAATATTGTAATTCTTCTTCTTCATGCTTCAATGCTACCTCTGTAAATGCTTCTATACACTCCTTACTATGCGTTGTAGCAAAGACTTGGACATTCAATTCTTTAGAAATTCTAAAAATAATACCCCATAATTGTTCTTGTACCGAATAATGCAAGCCTATATCAAATTCATCTATGAGTAGATAAGAATTTTCTGCGCTAACTAAGCCTATTGCAATAGCTAAAAGTCGTTTTATCCCATCACCTAGATTTTTTAAGGGGATAGGTTTTCGGGAATGTTTTAGCCTAACTCTAGTTGCGTCCCCACTTGTATCGACGGCGATTTGCATCAACTTTGGTTCGATAATTCTTAGCATTTCAATTACTAAGTCTTCTTTATCGGTCAAAGCTATATCTTCCCAAAGATGATTATTATTTTGATCTATTTTTGTTGTAATGACCGTAGCTTTATCACGTAGAACCCCAATATTATTACCATTCAAATACATATCAGTAGTAGAATACTTCTTGGAAGTTATCGTAGCTCTATCCTTATTAGTCGCCGAAAACTCAAAGCTAAAATCATTAATTACAATTTTTTCGCCTTCCGTCTTATGGTTATAGAACAAGGTTGCATAATCTTCCCGATAGTCTTTATTTCCCCAATCTCCTCTATCTAAAATAATATTATTAATTACAGAAGTTTCCCCACCACTCACACAAATTCTTATCGCCTCCAAGAGCGCCGTCTTCCCCACATTATTCTTCCCCGTAATCAAATTGACCCGTCCGAGTTTTGGTACGTCTAATTGCTTGAACAAGCGATAATTTTCAATATGTAAGGACTTTAGCATAGATTTTTGTTTTTGTACTACAACACAAAACTACTACTTTGTCGTTTCAATTCTAAATTGCTTTAACTATTAGGCAAATTAAATCACAACTTATGCGCTTTTATCTACTCTTATTTACGCTCTTATGTTGCAATTTTTTAGCAGCACAAAAGGATTGGCAACTCAAAAAAAATACCAAAGGCATCAAAGTCTACTACCGTGCAGCAGCAGATAGCGATATTAATGAATTGAAAATCGTGACGACGATGGATGTTAGTATAGCTGCTGCGGAAGCCTTGCTTACGGATGCCAAGCAACACCCCAATTGGATTTACTCTTGCGCCGAAACGCAGATATTGAAACAAGTGAATGAGCAAGAACTCTACTATCAGGATTTGATTGATTTTCCGTGGCCCTTGAGTGACCGCGATGTGGTCGGGCATCTCCGAATCATTCGTGCGGCTGATGGTTCAGTGACGACCATTAATAAAGCCGCGCCAGACTATGCGAAAAGGAATAAAGGTATCGTTCGGATAGAACAGAATGAAGCAAAATGGACATTGCAGCCCTTGGAAGCAGAAAAAACGAAAATGACGTTTGTGCTGAAATCGAATCCAGGAGGAGCATTACCTGCTTGGGTTATCAACTTGGCACTAGATAAAGGCCCTGTGCAAACCGTGCTAAAGTTTAAAGAATTAGCAAAAACTTATAAATAGTATTTACAAATTTGAATTTCCTGAATTAGTTATGAAACAATTTTTCCTATTCCTGATTACACTTTTTTTTATTAGTCCAATTTTTGCCCAAAAAGATTGGCAATTTCAAAAAGATACTAAAGGTATTGAAGTCTATTATCGAGATAGCGACGATTCCTTCATCAAGGAACTAAAAATGACTACGGTGATGGATGGTTCACTTTCTGCGGTGTATTCCGTTCTGAATGATTTGCCACTCTATACCACATGGATTTATGGCTGTGATTATGCAGAACTAGTAGCTCGCCCTAGTGACTATGAGATGCACTACTACGCTATCACCGATTTTCCGTGGCCAATGAGTGATCGTGACTATGTAATAAAAAGTACGATGACACAAGACCCTGAAACGCGCGTTGTTTCGAGTACTTCCATCGCGGTGCGTGATGCACGTCCGAAAAAGAAAAATATGGTGCGACTCGATGATATGAAAATCACTTGGAAGATGACTCCTTTGAAAGACAAAAAAGTCCGTATTGATTATTATCTAAAATCCGATCCAGGTGGTAATATTCCAGCTTGGGCGGTCAATTTTGCCTTGGATAGAGGCCCGATGCAATCTATGTTGCGATTCAAAAAATTATTGAAAGAAGAAAAATATCAAACGGCACAGCTTTCTTATATCAAGGATTAGACTTGAGATAAAAGATATAAGATTTTCCGTGTCTAGTTTTTAGTAATTTGCCTTAATCTCTAATTGATTTAGTCTTTTTGACCGTCTTTTGAAGAACCCAATTCTAAAAGTCTTGTTTATTTGCTATTGAATCATCAAATACAATCATTTTATGATTCAAAAAATCAACGCACTATGAGTTATAGAAGCTTAAAACAAGCAGCCCTCGACCTTGAAAAACACGGAAAATTAATTCGTATCAAAAGCGAAGTTGATCCGAATCTGGAAATGGCAGAGATACACCGCCGTGTGTTCGATGCGAAAGGACCAGCTCTTTTATTTGAAAATGTAAAAGGAAGTCCCTTCCCTGCCCTATCGAATATGTATGGGACGCATGAACGCACCGAGTTTCTATTTCGGCATACCCTGAAAAAAGTCCAAAAAGTAATCGAATTAAAGGCAGACCCTACTAATTTCCTAAAGAATCCCTTGCGTTATGCAAGCGCACCGTTCACCGCTCTATCTGCTTTGCCAAGGCGTAAACGCCTGAATACGCCTATTCTTTATGGCAAAACAACGATTGACAAACTACCTCAAATCAAGTCGTGGCCAATGGATGGCGGTGCCTTCGTGACCCTACCACAGGTTGTGACCTTGCCGCCTCATTCGCGGGCGGTTATGCAATCGAATGTTGGGATGTATCGGGTGCAATTGTCAGGGAATGAATACGAAATGAATAAGGAAATCGGACTGCATTACCAGCTTCATCGTGGCATTGGTGTGCATCATACCGAATATAATAAGTTGGATGAACCCTTCCGCGCGTCTGTAGTCGTAGGCGGGCCACCTTCTTATGCCTTCTCTGCCATCATGCCACTACCCGAAGGTTTATCTGAAATGACTTTCGCAGGAATGCTGGGCGGGCGACGCTATGGCTATACTTGGCAAAACAATCACCTTCTAGCCACTGATGCCGATTTTGTAATCACAGGTATCATCCGAAAAGGCGAACAAAAACCCGAAGGCCCGTTTGGCGATCACTTGGGCTACTATAGCTTGGAGCATGATTTCCCTGTGATGGAAGTCGAAAATGTCTATCATCGGAAGGATGCGATTTGGCATTTTACAGTAGTCGGGCGACCACCTGCGGAAGATAGTAGTTTTGGCTATCTCATTCATCAGATTGTAGAATTATTAGCTCCGCAAGAATTTCCAGGCATCAAGGAAATCAATGCGGTAGATGCGGCAGGCGTACACCCCTTGCTTTTGGCAGTGGGTAGCGAGCGTTATATGCCGTTCCGCGAGCGTAAACCAGAAGAGATTTTGACTCAAGCCACGCGCATATTGGGTTCTGGACAGACTTCTTTGGCAAAATTCTTAATCATTGCCGCGCATGGCGATGTGCCAAATTTGAATTGCCATGATATTGCTCCTTTCTTTCAGCATGTGCTTGAGCGCATTGATTGGACCCGCGATTTGCATTTCCATACCCGCACCACGATAGATACGCTCGACTATTCGGGTTCGGGCTGGAACGAAGGCTCGAAAGTAGTGATGGCTTGCTGTGGCGATAAAATACGTGATTTAGGGACAGAGTTGCCGCAAGATTTCACCTTGCCTGATGGTTTCTCGAAGCCGAATTTTGTGCAGCGCGGTATTTTAGCGATTCAAGGAATAAAATTTACAGGCACGGAATCTTATCAAGATTGTGAACAGCTTGCACAGCATTTAGAACGTTTTGATATGCCTACTACACCACTTATTGTGGTTTGTGATGATAGTATTTTCTTAGGAGAAACACTTAATAATTTCCTTTGGGCAACTTTTACGCGGGCTAATCCTTCGCATGATATTCATGGGGTACATAGCTTCACGCAATTCAAGCATTGGGGCTGCAAAGGGAGCTTGATTATTGATGCGCGTATCAAGCCACATCACGCACCTGAATTGGTGCCTGATGCGGCGGTTTCGCGGAAAGTAGATAAGTTGTTTTCTAAGGGTGGGGAATTGTATGGGAAGGTTTAGGCTTGACTTTTTGGATAAAAAAAGGAGATGTGAAATAATTACAATCTCACATCTCCTAATTCAAAATCTATATAAAACTACAAGCAGTAGTCATTTGCCTTAATCAAAGTATCCGCAATCAATCGGCGAGCCACTTTTACATTCGTTGGTTGGTATTTCACAAATCGCTTCACGCCTAGTAACATTGTCTGCAATAAGTCACCTTCTGCAAAAGAAACAAGGGCATCCGTCGCTTCTTTTTGTATACGCATCGTTGCATCGGTGATATGAGTGCGTAAAATCGCATCGTAGACCGATTGATCTATTTCCTTCTCCATACCTGCTAGTTTCTGCACACGCAAAAGCATAGATTCCGAGGTCAGAATTTCACAGAGCATATTAGAAACATTCATCAAAATTTCCTGCTCCTCTTTCAGGTTTAGTTTGCCTTCCATCTGCATTTTAGCAGCAGCACCTGTCACCATCAAAAGCACTTTCTTGAATTCTGTTACCGCTTTTTCTTCTTTGCCATACGTACCTTCTGGCAATTCCAGACTTGGCATCGAAGCCAATTCTTTTTGCACTGCCCAAGCTGGCCCGACTATATCCAATTTGCCTTTCATCGCACGCTTCAAGAGCTGATCGACAGAAAGCAAACGGTTTATTTCATTTGTTCCTTCATAAATACGATTGATACGCGAATCCCGATAAGCACGAGCTGCTGTACCTTCTTCCGAATAGCCCATGCCACCATGTATTTGCACC
>CALGLY010000753.1 GCA_937959095.1 uncultured Saprospiraceae bacterium | reverse complement strand
TATATCGAATTGATGAATGGAAATACGGTGCGCCTAGTCGCACGGGAATCTTCCTTCGGAGAATATAATGAAGAACAAGGGCTTTATATATATAATGTACAATACCCTTTGAGTGCTTCCAATGTGAAGCGACTACAAGTGGGAGAAGTGGATAAAGTGAAAATGATTTGGGGGCGAGGCTTTGAAAATTATGAAGTCTATTATTTAGATTTTTTTATAAATCAATTTAGGTGCTTGATTGAAAATCAGCGATGATTTTGAATGGAGAATTAAAAATTAAAAATGGATAATTAAGAGCTTTTAGGGAGTCGGCAAAAAATAATCTGCGCCATAATGGGTATCTTATTTATTGCCGACTCCCTTAGCAAAAAAAAATATGAAAACGACACAAGAAAACATAACGAGTATACAAATGCTAGGGCTACAGCTTCCCACCGATCCGCGTTGGGTGAACTTGGCAGAGATGGATTTAGAAGAAATTCTTACCGACCATGCCTATTGCGAGCAAAAAGCAGCGATGACTTGTATCTCCTTGATTCAGAACTATCCAGAGCGCAAAGAACTCGTGAAAGAACTTGCGCCACTCGTGACGGAAGAGTGGGGGCATTTCCGCTTGGTACTTAGCGAATTGGACAAGCGCGGCTTGGATTTAGGAAAGCAACGCAAAGATGAATATGTGAATGCCCTCATGAAATTTCAGCGCAAAGGAATAGGTACACAAGAAGAACGCTTACTAGAAAAACTTCTAGTTTTCGCCCTTATAGAAGCCCGAAGTTGTGAGCGTTTTCGCTTGCTTTCACTTTATATTTCGGACGATGATTTGAAAGCGTTTTATCATCGCTTTATGGTTTCTGAAGCGGGGCATTATCGACTTTTTATTGATTTGGCCAATCATTATTGTGGTGAAGAAAAAGTACGCAAACGCTGGAAAGAATATCTAGCGCACGAGGCAGAAGTACTCGAAAACCTTGAGGTGCGCGGGGATAGAATGCATTGATTTAATGGAGAATTGAAAATTATTTGTTCTTTCCATTAAAAATCAAAACTAAAAAAGTGGATAAAGTAAGACTAGACGAGCTTCGGTTTCCTGTAGGGAAATTTAAAAAGCCTGAAAATATAACTGCTACACAACGCGCTGGGTGGATAGGGACTATTGAGCAATTTCCAGCAAAAGTAGCAACAATAACGACCGATTTGAGCGTAGAACAACTCAATTGGCACTATCGCCCCGATGGTTGGACGATTAAGCAAGTCGTACATCATTGTGCAGATAGCCATATGAATAGCGTGATTCGGTTCAAGTTAAGCCTCACGGAAGATGCGCCTACTATAAAGCCCTACATGGAGCATAAGTGGGCGGAACTAGTAGATAGTTTGGAGGATGATATTTCGGATTCTTTGACTTTGCTGCAAGCGATGCACAGCAAATGGGTGAAATTGCTGCGAAATATGAGCGATACGGATTTTGAACGCGTTTTTGTGCATCCAGCGCAGAATCATTCCTATCGCTTGGATGTAGCAACGGCACTTTATGCGTGGCATTGTGACCATCATTTGGCTCATATCGAACAAGCCTTGCGGCATAAAGGTGTTTTTATATGAGCAAATTATCCCATCAAAATTGCACGTTTTGCAAAATCATTAATAAAGAACTACCTGCAAGTATCATCCATGAAGATGAAAAAGTGCTGGTAATTGTTGATTTATACCCTGTGAATGAGGGGCATTTGCTCGTTATTCCGAAGATACATAATGCAAATATGGCAGATGTAGCAAGTGAAACACTACAACATACCATGAAAATTGCACAAGAAATGAATGCTGCCTTGCGTACATCTGATTTGCCCTGTGAAGGCGTGAATTTATTTGTAGCAGATGGTGAAGCCGCAGGACAAGAGATTTTTCACTTTCATCTTCATGTTTATCCGCGATATAAAGGAGATGGGTTTGGTTTTCGCTATGACCGAGCGAGGCATTTTAGGCAACTCGATAGGACTAGAATGGATGAAATTGCAATAAAATTGAAAAGCAAATTATAATTTATGAAAAACGTTATTTTTTTATTTGTGTTACTCCTTTCAGCTTGTTCGATGCCACAAGAAGTATCGTTCAAGAATCTCGAAAATATTAAGCTAAGCGCTGTCTCTTTTCAAGAAAAAAATGTTAGCCTCAAAGCAGATGCTATTTTCCACAATCCCAATTCTGTGAAACTGAAAGTAAAAGGAATACGTGCGAAAGCCTATATTGATGGCGAAGAGATGAGTACGATTCGGGAACAATTGGAGACCGAAATGCCTGCTAAGTCAGATTTCAGCTTACCTGTGAGTATAGAAATACCGACTAAAAAAATATTAGGAAATCTTGGTGGCTTACTCAAGCAATTGACGAATAAAAAACAAGCTACCATAAAGATGGAAGGTGCTATAAACGTAGAAGTATTAGGGCAAGAAATTGCTGTGCCATTTGAATATGAGGAACTCTACGAAATGGACTAAACGAAGAAATATATCAATAGGAACTGTAGTAGCATTGTTCCATCTATAAGGCCAGTGAAATAATAATCATGAGTCACTCTATCGGAATAATAAATCAAGAAGAAGGTAGAGAATGCAGAAATACTCAAGGGAACTAGGATAGAAAAGGGTAAGCCGTTTAGTATATTCAAAAAAGCAAAAAATAGCATAGCTATAAGTAAAGTAGCCGCTAGTATTTTAGTATAGGCTATCCCTAATTTACTCGGAATGGTTTTTACAGCGGTATATTCGTCTACTTTTAAATCTCGAATATCGAAAGGCAGCGTAATTGCAAAAATAAAGCAAGTTCGCTCTAAAAATAGCGGAAGTAACGCGATATCCATAGGGAAATTACTTTCCAAAATAGGCAATAAGACCGTAATGTAAGCCCAAACAAGCGCTACTAGAAATATTTTAATGAAATGTATATCTCGAAAACGCCGCTTGCCTGTGAGTATAGGAATGACATAGCCCAAAGATAGAATAGCAGGAAGCACAAGTGCTATTTGTACATTAAGGCTTAAATACCAAAAAGAAAAAAATGCACCTAATGCGCCTAGTGCTGCATAAATAAGGATATGATTCTTAAAAGTAGAGATGACCAAATAGCGACCCTTATCTTGGAAAGGTTTTACTTTTTGCAAGCCTACAATTCGATGTAAGGCATATAAAAACAGGGTAGAAGAAAAAATGAAAATTAAGAGTGGTGTGCAGGCTATTCTGGATTGCAAAAGATACTGGGTTTGCAGGGTCATTGCCACAGCAGCTATTGCAATCCAGAAATTGCCATATAGAAAGAGGTCTACTATTTTTGTTAGGTAATTCACATTAATAAATGGCATACCTTAGGGCTTGCGCAGAAATAACCGATACAGTTTATTTTTGCGCAAGCCCTAGTCATCGCACTAGATGTACGAATTATAAATATTTAAAACTCATTTTAGGGTCTATCTTTAGTAGCGTCTCATAAATTAATAAGGCTACATTTTTTACATCTTCTTTGTGTGCCATTTCTACTGTAGTGTGCATATAACGTAGCGGAATGGAGATAAGCGCAGAAGGAACACCGCCATTGGAATAAGCAAAGGCATCAGTATCCGTACCTGTTCGTCTCGAAGAAGCTTCGCGCTGAATAGGAATCTTTTTCTCTGTAGCTGCCTCGATAATCAAGTCCAAAACTTTATAATGAATCGAAGGCGCATAAGTGATAGATGGTCCTTTCCCTCCTTTGACATCGCCTAATGTTTTAGTATTCATCATCGGTGTGCCTGTATCGTGTGTTACATCCGTGACAATGGCTACGTCGGGCTTGATAGTCTGTGTAATCATTTCCGCACCGCGCAAGCCTACTTCTTCTTGCACCGAATTGACGATATAAAGAGAATAAGGCAGTTTTACTTTATTTTCTTTCAGGAGTCGAGCTACTTGTGCAATGCAAAAACCTCCCATGCGATTATCGAGGGCGCGACCTGCATACCATCGATTGTTAAGCGTCATTAATTCATCCGTGAAGGTCATGACACAACCTACATGAATGCCCATTTCTAGGACTTCTTCCTTGTTGCTTGCGCCTACATCCACAAAAAGATTGGAAACTTTAGGTTTTGCTTTAGGATCATTATCGCGGCGGGTATGTATAGCAGGATAGCCAAATACGCCCTTCACGATGCCTTTAGGGGTATATATATTTACCCGTTTTGCTGGAGCAATCATATGATCCGACCCTCCATTTCGGATAACTTTCAAGAAGCCATCTTCTGAAATATGATTTACAAACCATGAAATTTCATCGGCATGCGCCTCTATCACTACTTTAAAGTCTTTACCAGGATTGATGATACCATAGGCAGTACCATAAGCATCTGAATCCCAAGTATCAATATATGGTTTTAAATATTCTAACCAGATTTTTTGTCCCGAAGACTCGAAACCAGTAGGCGAAGAATTATTTAAATATGTTGTCAAAAATTTCTCCGACTTAGGTGTGATTATAGACATGTTAATAGCGTAATTAAATCGATTTGGGATAATGGTTCTGCACGTAGTGGTGTGCGCAAACACTAGTATCTCAAAAAATAGTCTGCAAATGTAAGAATTAATTTAGAAATCAATATTTGTTATACACACTTCGTTTGGTGTACTGAACAATCAAAAATCAGGTTAGGTTGCCTTTTTGCAATTGATTTAAATTTTTTACTTACTCTCTAATACAAATGTAAATACAAAGCAGCGAAAATAGAAAACTTATCGTTAAATGTTTAGGGAGCATTCCATACTCGTAAAAAACGACTTCATTTACAACCAAAATAAAAACTTTTAAGCCTGTCTAATTTATTCTTGTAGGTTGCCTAAAATATCCTATTTCAAGATTGATTTACTTTTAACTAGATACGTATGATAACTACAATTTCATTTGAACAACAAAGATTTGCATTCTATTGTAGGAATGCTTTATTATTTTCTTCATTGCTTGTATTTACTTGGGCTTGTAAAGATGAATGTAGGATAGAACCTGCCACTTGTCATGTCTATGAGGAAGGCAATTGCGATTTAGTGTTGGAACTGAATCAGGAATTAGTTACAGAATTAAGTACCAATATTCACCCTATTTCAGGATCTGATCCGAATTTAGATGTGGCGGAACTTTACCCGATGGATAATGAATTCGCGGATGCTTACTTTGTAGGGCTAGGAGAAGCTACACATGGTTCGAAGGAATTTTTCGAGATGAAGGATCGTATCTTTCGCTATTTAAGCTTTTGATGGGGAACATTGTATAATGATAAAAAGCACTACTACAAATAATGAAAACTTTGCTTTTTGGAATGTAAGAATATACGATTTCAAGGAAGGAGAATTATTTAAAATTCGACTTCGTGCCAAAACGGAAGATATGAGTGGGAATGGGTTTCAAGTAAATATGTTTGGAAGAGGAGCAAATTTTACGCAAACGGACATCGCAGGAATAGGAGACGAAATAGTTGATACAGATGATGAATGGAAGACAATAGAAGTTGCTATGAATGCCCCTATTTCGGAGGATGTGAAGCATATAGATATTTACATGTTGCTACTCGGAAATACAAAAGGGACGGTCTATTTCGATAAACTCGAAGTGATTTCTGAATAGCTAAAGCATCAAAATTATTAGTATAACATAGAGGCGCAGAGTCTTTTATTCTAATTTCCCTGCGCCTTTGCCGTTCACCTTTTTGGAATGTCATTAGAGTAGTTTAAAAACCTGCCAAAGTTGAGTAATTGCTAATCCTAAAAATAACACCCCTAAGAATATATTCGTCCACTTACTTACTTGTGTGATATTCGTTAGGATACGCTTTGATAGGCTTGCATAAAGCAGGAGTAACAAAAAAGTTCCCAATGTCACACCCACACAAAAATAATATATCCAGTTATTGCTTTGAACGAAGAGATCTAAGGTATCTAAATAGGTTCCATTGACTAGCCAATAAGGTATCGCCAAGAGATTGAGTAAACTAATGGCCACACCTTTCCAAAAATAA
>CALGLY010000752.1 GCA_937959095.1 uncultured Saprospiraceae bacterium | reverse complement strand
ATGTTCTCGCAGTCGAGGCGAAGCCGATGGCGGTCTCTCTTCTCGCAGCGTGTCCGCCTTTGGCGGGCGAAGCGGTCTTCCTCACTAAAAGAAGATTCCTTGTGCCAGCCGAAAGGTATTCGCATGGGCTTCCACGATATGTGCTACCCGTTTGGAATAGCCGCCGCCCATACTCACGGCTACTGGAATGTGGTGTTGTTTGCATAATTCTAGTACAAAGCGATCTCGTGCTTTACAGCCTTGTAGTGACATACTTAGGCGACCAAGTTTGTCTGTCTCTAAAATATCTACGCCCGAAAGGTAGAAGATAAAATCAGGCTGTACCATTTCTAGGAGTTTCGGTAGGGTATCATGGAGTTGAGCGAGGTAGTAGTCATCTTTTGTGCCATCGGGGAGTCCAATATCAAGGTCGGAACGTTCTTTTCGAATAGGATAATTTTTTTCGCCGTGCATACTAAAAGTGAATACTCGCGACTCGTTCTGAAATATCTGTGCTGTACCATTTCCTTGATGTACATCCAAATCTACGACGAGTATCTGCTTTGCCAATTTTTCTTTTAGTAAATAATTGGCTGCTATTCCAATATCATTCAGCAAGCAAAAGCCTTCGCCTTTGTAGGTGAATGAATGGTGTGTACCACCTGCTACATTCATAGCTATGCCGTATTGCATGGCATACTTTGCACAATCAATAGTGCCTTGTGAAATGTGGCGACCGCGATGTACTAGACGCTGAGAAATAGGAAACCCAATAGCCCGTGCTTCTTTTCGGGAGAGTTGAAGATGGAGGAGTTTTTGCCAATAGGCTGCTTCGTGGGTAAGGAGGATTAGTTCTTCGGAGAGGGCTTCAGGATGGAAGAAATTGGCTTCACTCACTGTGCCTTCATAGAGCAATTGCTCTGGTATCAGTTCATACTTTTCCATGGGGAAGCGATGCCCTTGTGGAAGTTCATATTTATAGATTGGAGAATATGCAATTTTTAGCATAAGTAGATTTGAGATATTAGACCTGCTTGCCAGCAGGCAAGTGTGAGATTTGAGACGCAATGTCTTCTTTTTCAAAATATTATCTATATACTAATCGCTGATTAATTCATCAAATCTACTAAAAAAAGAAAGAAAAATAAGGCAACAATATGGAGTGTTTCATATTGTTGCCCTATAATTAAGCCGTTCACCGTCAAAGTTGTTGAAGACAACTGACCGTCAAGCGGAGCGACCGTTCGCCGTTATTTGTCATCGCCGAAAAAGGCGATAATTTTATCTGCTAATTCTAGTCCGATATTACGCTGAGCTTCTAGTGTGGATGCGCCCGTGTGTGGCGTAAGTGAAATTTTTGGATTATCCAAAATTTCTCGTTGTGGCGTTGGCTCATTATCAAAGACATCTAGACCTGCACCTGCTAGTTTACCGCTTGCTATAGCTGCCAACATCGCTTTTTCATCCACAGTACCACCTCGTGATGCATTGATGAGGTAGGAGCCATTTTTCATCTTCGCAAATTCTGCTTCGCCTATTATCACGCGTCCACCTGGTACATGTAGCGTCACGAAATCTGCTTTCTTTAGCATTTCGTCTAGCGTATGCGTTGCCATTTTTACGCTCAAACCTACTTCATCCGACTTGTATAGATTGATATCGATAGCCACTTCATCTACTACCAAATCGACAGGCATCACATTCATACCAATTCCTAAACCGATACGTGCTACCTCTTGTCCGATACGCCCTAGTCCAATGATACCTAGCGTTTTGCCACGCAATTGGATACCTTTAGAATAAGATTTTTTTAGCTTCTTAAATTCTGTATCGCCACGTTCTACCATTTCCCGATTGGAAAGGTGCAAAGAACGCGCCAAGCTGAACATATGTCCGAATACCAACTCTGCTACGGACTGCGAGGAAGCCGCAGGTGTATTCATTACTTCTATTCCTTTTGCTTTGGCATCGGATACATCAATATTATCCAAGCCTACACCACCACGTGCGATGATTTTTAGATTTGGACATTTTTCTATTAAATCTTTACGAATCTTAGTTGCACTCCGTACGACAACGACATCGTATTCAGGGAGTTTTTCAGCCAAATCTTCCTGTGCTACCTTATCGGTATCGACTTGGTAACCCGCTTCCTCTAATAGCATCTTTCCATCTGGGTGAATGCCATCGTTTACAAGAATTTTAACCATGTTGTGGGTGTTTTAGATAAATGGTAAAATGATAAATTAGTAATGGTGAAATCTAGTTAGGATATTAAATTTATAAATGGTGGCGCGAAATTACATAAAAAAAGCACCAAAAGAAATAGGTGTTTCTCTTGAAAAGGGAAATAAAATACAACAACTGCTTGAAAAGGGGGGCTTTCTATCTTTTTTTTGACGATGAACATAAAAAAAGCCTCCTACGCTTTGAGTCCTAAAGAACTCAAATAGACGTAGAAGGCTTTATTTATATACTCAAAAGGAGTATTTATTTTAAAATCCTAAGAATTGCTTAGTTAAGCGTCACAGGATTTGCAGTCATAATACCTAAGTGGTTTCTGTGATGAATAGCTACATGATAACTTCCTGCTGCTAATGGGAAGGTTAGAGCTGTTCCATCTGTATCTATTACTGTTCCATCAGGTTGTAATAGACCAGATTGTGCTGCCAATACAGTAAGACCTGTAGCGGCATCTCTGATTTCTACATATACCCAATCTACCATACCTGCTAGTTCAGCGGTAGTTGCAGGTTTCGCATCTGCATATGGTGAGACAGTTGGTAGCATTACTCCACTTGCGGTCAAGTTTGCACCCATCGTTGTGCCACTCAATGGGCCTTGTAAGAATACCTTTGGTGTTAATGAAATATCGGCAGTAGGGCAAGCTGGGCAATCAGGACCACCACAATCTACACCTGTTTCATTACCATTCTGTACTGCATCGAAGCAAGTAGGATCAGTTACACAATTGTCAATAGTAAGTGTAAAGTCACCAGTAGCTCCTTGGTAGCCATCAACCACTATATAGAATGTACCTCCTGTAGTAGAATTTGCATTGATAACTTCATTAGCAGTACCTCCATTTGTTGATTCTACTAATACGCTACCGCCGTTGCAATCATCCATTACTAACAAGTCCAAGTCATCAGTTAAACCAGAAAGGGTAAGGTCAATAGTACCTGGTGCAATAGTGAATACAAAGATTAAGTCACCACCTGTATATGGATAAGTTGCACCTGTATAGTTGGTATCGTCATTTGCTTCACCATTTGTTGTGCCATTATAAGGTGTACCACATACCAATGGAATTGGGCTATTGCAATCACCTGCTACACACTCAGGACAAGTAGCACCACCACAATCTACACCTGTTTCATCTTGATTTTGGATACCATCATTACAAGTTTCAGGACAAGCTGGGCAAGTAGCACCACCACAGTCAATACCTGTTTCATCTTGGTTTTGGATACCATCGTTACAAGTAGGACAAGCTGGGCAAGTAGCACCACCACAGTCAATACCTGTTTCATCTTGATTCATGATACCATCTGTACAAGAAGGAGGACAAGCTGGGCAAGTAGCACCACCACAGTCAATATCTGTTTCATCTTGGTTCTGGATACCATCATCACAAGTAGGTGCTACAACAGTACATTTAATAGCATCTTTTCCTACTAAACATTCTCTAGCTCCACCTGCAGCGAAAAGCGCAAGCATTCTTGCTTTCTGCCCTTCTGTAAATAGGTTCATACAGCCATCATCCGAGTAGTCCATATAGTTTTGAAACATATCGGCATAGTCTCTATTTCCATCACAAATCGTTTGGTTATTATTACAACTATTAGGACCAGGGTAAGTACAAGGTGCACCTGTGTAGTTTGCACCACCTGCAAGCGGTGTATCTGCAACAAAGTCATCACCACCACAACCTGTATCACCCCAAATGTGGCGAAGGTTCAACCAGTGTCCTACTTCGTGCGTAGCGGTACGTCCTAGGTTAAATGGAGCGGTTGCAGTTCCTATAGCACCTGTGTACTGATAGCCATTTACAACACCATCTGTTGCGGCAGCACCACCTGGAAATTGAGCATACCCAAGTATACCGCCTCCGATATTACATACCCAGAAGTTGAGATAGTCGCAAGATGGCCAAGCATCTATACCACCACTAGAAGTAAACTTCACAGCATCATTTGTTCCAAAGCCATTAACTGAAGTAGAAGTACGGGTAATACCTGTAGTAGGATTACCATCTGGATCTACCTGTGCTAGACAGAACTCTAGTTCTATATCTGCTGCTACACAAGAAAAATCAGATGGGGTATTACTGGCATCTGAATTTAATCTTCTAAAATCATCATTTAGCACTTGTAATTGGGACATGATTTGTGCATCACTGATGTTTTCTGCCGCTGTTCTATAAACAACATGGAATACAATAGGAATAGTGATGACTGCGGATTGGAGAGAATTCGGGTTGTTAGCTACAATGTTTTGTGTAAATTGCTCTATTTGTTGTCTTTGGTTTGCTGTTTTAGGGTCTGCATTTTGTTGCTCCATTATATCATGTGCGGCGCAAGTTCGAGTTTGGGCATTCAGCCCTATAGCACCCAAGCAAAGTGCAAACACTAAAAGGAATGTATTGATACGCATTTTGTAAATGTGTTTTGTGAAAAATTACGTTGAGTATAGCCTAGCTCTAGTAGTAGAAACAAGGCTAAAATATATGCAGTGTTGTTTAGAACACCATTCTAATTAGACTTTATTCTGAATTACTTTTAAAGCATGGAAAAGCAGTATTAAAAGATCTTTTAGCTGCTTACAAAATAATTTAGAATAAAGTCTATTCTACTTTGTCAATTTAATTTTTACAATAGGTGAAATGCTATTAAAAAAATCCCTCTACTCTTAGAGAAGAAAAATTATCATTTGAGTTAGGGATGGGAGAATGATTGCTTTAAGGAGATATAAAATCGGGGGCGAATATAATAAAGTTTAAATCACATTATGAAACAAAAAGTCATCTATTCGTGACATTTCACAAATAAATGACTTTAATAATTCTTGTCTCAGCAAATTTTATTTAAATAAATAAATTTCACTACTATTTTTAGCTACACTTTTTAGTTCAAAAGAATAGCACTATTGGTCATAATGCCTAAGTGATTTCGGTGTTTCACTACAACGAACCAACTTTGACCTGCTGTCACAGCAAAGCTTAATGGCGATGTACCATCTGCATCTGTTACTGTACCATCATCAAGTAAGATACCTGATTGTCCCACTACAGTAACTGGTGCTGCAGTATCGTCACTACGGATTTCAATGTATACCCAATCTACTGCATTAGCAGGTGCTGTACCGACTAGGGCTTTTGCATCTGAATAAGGCGAAGTACCTGGTAACATACTACCGCCCACAAGGTCTGTAGCCATAGTAGTGCCAGATAGTGGTCCTTGTAAGAATACCTTTGGTGAAAGTAATACACCTCCTACACAAGGATCTACCGTAGCCACTACTGCTTCACGTAGACTAGGACAGCCATTGCAAACACATTCTACATAGTAAGTCGTTGTACCTGTAGTATTGATATCAAAATTAGTATCTGTTGCTGGGTCAAATGAAATTCCTGTACCTACTTGATTTCCTCCTATAGCAGCATCCCACCAAATAACGTCAGAGGTCGTTGGAGGTACTGTAAATGTTACAGGTTCAATTAACCCATCAACTGGATCGCAAGCATTATCAGGAATTCTAGTTCCACTAGTGCCAGAGTATATAATAGGAGCTGATAAGCAACCACCACTGATAGTTACTGAATAATCATCTAATGTACCTCTGTCTCTTCTGAAACAATCCACTACAATTACATTCCAACCTACTGCATCAAATGCTAAACCATCTAAAGGTGAAAAGTCGAAGGCTGTTCCTGTTGAACTATTATATATTCCTGTTAGTGGTGTACCTAAACTACAAACATCATAATTAGCACCAGCACCATTGGTGAATATTAAGCCATTGAAGTCGTTTCCTGCATTGTTACAGCCATTTCCTTGTGCTCCTAATGGAATAATAGTACCGTCAGGGCCTTGTAAGAAAAAC
>CALGLY010000751.1 GCA_937959095.1 uncultured Saprospiraceae bacterium | reverse complement strand
ACCCATTCAATATAATCCGTTTGAGATATTTTAGAAACGCCTAATTGACGCATCATTATCACAACTTGACCACGATGATAACTCCCATGATTAAAAACGGTCTGAATTATTTCTCTGCTTGGAATCGAAAAAGATTCTCCTTTATGTTCAAATTGAATTTTCTTTTCTAATTCTGAACTATCTACAAAATTTTTGAAATCTGTTGAAGTCTTTTGCCATTCTTTATATAGTTTCTTGTTTGTTCCTGAGAACCCTGTTACTTTTTTTACTTCCCAACCATTTTCATTTAACCTGGAAAGCCACCCTATTTCTGCATACCAAATATGTAGAATAGTGGCTCGAATGCTCGGATAACTTCCAATCAATTCATTGCTTATTAACTCATCATTTTGATGTAACAAGTCATCTATTAATCTATTATTTGCCCAAATATTATAATTGGCGTAGTCAACATACCTTTGCTTCATATCTTAACTTTCTTCTTTTTTTGATGTTATCTTACTCCTTCTTCCATCAACTCTATCGGAAACTTATCTCCAACTAGATTAAGCTCAATCCCATGTTCCAACCAAGCTTTTAGTCCTGCCAGTACCATCGTAAAGCCGCCCGTAGAATCGATTACTTTGCTTATTAATTCACTTTCCGAGCCTTGAAAATCATAATTCGTAATCGTAACAAAAGTTTTTGATGGTGCTAGAGCTTTAAATGTCCATTCTGCCTTTGATTGATTATCGCCAACACCCCATTCTATTTGTATGTGCTCATTTGCTACAATTGATTTGCACAAAACAGGAACAGTGAGTTGATACATTTCCCAAATCCAATCTACTTTCTTTCCTTCTTCAAGCTTTCCTGTGGCTTTTGTAAACCAAAATTTGTTAGTAATTTCAGGATTAATAAATGCCTCAAATACTTCAGCAATTGGTTTCCTGATTAGCATTTCAGCTTTAGCTGAATTATGTTTTTGTAGTGACATGGACTATCTTTTTTATCTAAAATTAGAACTACTCTAACACCCGCAAAGGATGATACCAACGCACCGCTTCTTTCCGCACGGTATCCCAATCCAAAGTCATCGGTTTGAGTTTTTGATTAGCGAATAAGTCCATTTGGTCAGTATAGTGTTTACTTTCTGCTTTGGCAGATGAACCATAGACATTCACCGATTCGATATGCACGCCTTCCTTCCCGAAGCGTGCCAATTGGATGTAACAATCACCTGCAAAGGCTTTGCGCGTACCGTCTTTTTGGCGTTTAGAATAAATCGCACCCAACACATCAGGGCCGCCAGCTAAGGGAATATTGACATCCCCTCTGATATGTCGCTGTACCTCGCCGAGTGGCATTTGGAGCTTCCCAAAATCCTTTAAGAGCTGTTTTTTTGCTAATCGAATCGCTGCAATCGCATCGATTTCCGTAATCTTGCCACCTCGATTTAGACGTTTTTGCTTACGGAGGTCTTTCAATAGAAAATCAATACAAGTAAAGAAGACTAGAGCATTTTCATTCTCCAAGTCCGTGCCTCTATCCCAATTATTTAGGAGTCGGATAACATCGGAAGAATAGGGATATTTTGTTGGGTCGAGTCGCAGAAGCAATTCTAGATTTTGAATATCTACCGTTTGTAAATAAGTAGGGTAGGTCTGGTCGAATTTGAGATCTTTGAAATCTTGCCACGATAATTTATCATAGCTCGCCATCAATTCCACGAAGCGTTGGCTGCGGTTGTTTTCAATGCCTACACCTTGATAGCCCATTGTTTTATTCAGGTTGCCTTCCTTCGGATTTTCAGCTTCGGCAGTCGAGTTGAACGGGCTATTATTGGTATTAAAAACATAACCAGAACTCGGATTTTCGACTTGCGGTAGGTTTTCTATTCCTACAAAATCAGTTTCCCACAGCGTCTCCGAAGTATTGCCAGGTAGCACACCTTTCCAATCGTAGTTCGCATCGCGCACAGGGATTTTTCCATTGCTGATGTAGTAAATATTATCGTCTTTATCGGCATAGGCAATATTGGTACAAACCAAAGCACGTGGCGCGAGTGCTGCTTTAAATTCCTCAAAATTCGTTGCTTTATTCATATTGTACCACTGTTCGGGCGCGCCTATTTCTAGTCCCGATACGAATCGCCAAGCGTAGAATTTTCCGCTTTGGGTTTTGAAGGTCGGGCCGTATTTGCTTTCGTATATCGTGCGGGCAATCGGAATTTTCATGCCTGCTATTTTCAGTTTTGCTTTATATTTTTTGGCTTTTAAAGGAAGCCATTCGCCATCGAATTTATAATGCAGTTCTTTGTTTGCGTGCATTTCTAAGCGATAGACATCCGAAAAATCAGGATTATTGACGGTATGCGCCCACCCCAAATGCTCATTGACACCATGAAAAATAGTCATGCCACCTGCAAACGTGCCGCCTAGCATATTCCAGCCTTCGTCGCTACCAAGATGCACTTCGTACCAAGAATACCAGCCTTCTAATGGTTGATGTGAATTGACCGCTAGAAA
>CALGLY010000750.1 GCA_937959095.1 uncultured Saprospiraceae bacterium | reverse complement strand
ATTGCACTGAAGGAAAGAAAGACCAAAAGAAAAGAAAAAGGGGTCAAAGTAAAATATGGCCAATGTTGTAATAGTCATTTCCATCTTTTTGGCATGTGCCTAAAAGTCATAAATAGGGAACAGGACCAACAGAAAGGTGAGAAAGTTTAATATGTGGCCTTATACAAATTGACTTACACTTTGTTTGATTTCTCTGATTTTTTTCCTTGCATTTTCTGACTGAATGGAATTCCTGTAGTACTTTATGAGTTCTGATTTAATCACTTCTCTTGTCATATTCATTAGAGAATTCCATGAAGATGAGGCTTCCTAAACACAAAATTCACCAGCAATATATACAAGCAACAAGAAGCCACAAAATCATGTTGAAGAAAACATGAAAAAAAATGTAAGGTATAGGGAAATAATGACCAAATTAAAGGGGAGAAATCCTAAAAAAGTAAATTTAGTATCGATTAATCCACTTGATCGAGAATTTGAATACAATGATTCGATTTGGGCGTGGAGCAAAGTTGATGAAACAGCTAAATGTGAGGAATTGCGAGATATTTATAATAAGAAAAGATAAAGCATTATAAAAAAAACATTATGATGATTGCTACTTAACATAGATAACACAAATTATGCTAAAACCATTCCTAAACGAAAACTTCCTACTACAAAATAAAACAGCAGAACGGCTGTACCACGATTTTGCAAGAACAATGCCGATTATTGATTACCACAATCATTTGTCGCCGCAGCAAATTGCAGAGGATAAAGTGTTCGAGACTATTACTGAAATTTGGCTGCAAGGCGACCATTACAAATGGCGCGCGATGCGTGCCAATGGCGTGGAGGAACATTATATCACAGGGAATGCTAAGGACAAAGCAAAGTTCCTACAATGGGCGGCTACCGTGCCTTACACTATGCGAAATCCCTTGTATCATTGGACACATCTGGAACTGCAACGCTATTTTGACATCCCCGATTTATTAAGCCCAAAAACCGCTGAAGCGATTTATCAGCAGACCAACGAACGCTTAAATACACCAGAATTTTCCGTCTTGAATTTGCTCCGAAAAATGAAGGTAAAAGTCGTCTGTACCACCGATTATCCGACGGACAGTCTAGCCTTTCATCAGCAATATCAGCAAGCGCATGCCGCCGAGGATGCTATGAAACTATTGCCTACTTTTCGCCCCGATAAGTTTTTAGTAGTAAACGACCGCAATTTCCCCACCGAATTGGAAAAATTAGAACAAATCACCAATACCGAAATTCACACGTTTGATGATTTACTCGAAGCCTTAGCCGTGCGTATTGAATACTTTGATAGCCTCGGCTGCAAACTCTCCGACCACGGTTTGAAACAACTTTATCCAGTATCTTTTACTAGGTCTTCTTTAAATAAAATTGTAATAAAAGCTAGAGCGCAACAAGTCATTACGCAAGCAGAAGCGGCCATTTTCCAGACAGGACTTTTGTATTATCTCGCGAAAATCTATCATCAACACGCTTGGACGATGCAGTTGCATCTCGGCCCAATACGCAACAACAATAGTCGCTTACTACGCCAAGTCGGTGCGGATGTCGGCTGCGATAGCATCGGCGATTATCCACAAGCAGAAGGCCTTTCTGCCTTTCTCAACAGCCTTGATATGGAAGATAAACTCCCCAAAACTATCCTCTACAATCTCAATCCGCGAGACAATGAACTATTTGCTACGATGGCAGGCAATTTCAATGATGGAGGCACGATTGGCAAAATCCAATACGGTTCGGCTTGGTGGTTTTTGGATCAAAAAGATGGCATGGAAAAACAACTCAATGTCCTCTCGAATATGGGGTTATTGAGTCGCTTCATCGGTATGCTCACTGACAGTCGCAGCTTTCTCTCTTTTCCTCGACATGAATATTTCAGACGTATTCTCTGCAACCTCATCGGGCAAGATGTACATAATGGAGAACTGCCGAATGATATCGAATGGCTCGGAGAAATGGTGCAACAGATTTGTTATTTCAACGCTAAACGGTATTTTGATTTTTGAGTAAATCTAGATAGGAGGCATTTTTAAAATGCCTCCTATCTCTAATTAGTCAATTTTAGGATAATAGATTAAATCGTTTCCCTAAAACGAAAAGTCTACTCGCCCTGTAATATTTCGGGGTGCATCCAGCACGCCTATTCGCATCGCATATTCCGTATTCAAAGCATTTTTCAATAAAGCCGAAAATTTGATAGCAGGCGTAATCTGATAAGCCGCCCGAAGATTGAGTATCGTGAAACCCGTATCATGGGAAGCACGGAAAGCTGCTGCACCTGGCACTATGCGTTCATCGCCTTGTATGACGGCATCAATCGCATCAATATTGCTATTGTAGAGCGCAGCAACTCCGATAGAGAGTTGCTTTATTTTCGTTTCAATATCTAGTTTGATGGTGTGTTCAAAACGGTATTTTAGAATATTAAAATCGGCAGAAGAACCATAGGCATTGAGTACGCCCACGCTTGCACCATCTAGCTGATTGATAGATAAGTCTTTGCCCGCCAAATCAAATTCTTTGAATTTTGGATCAATATAGGTATAGCCCGCGAGTAGGGTAGTCGGTAAGCCGCCCAATTCGCCTTTGCCGCCCATGCTGAATTCTAATCCACGAATTTGAGTATCACCTACATTATTGGCTTGAAATGCGATGGAAAACGTATTCGGATTGAAGACAATATTAAATTCCATCATATCCTGATATTCCGACCAAAAGGCAGAAGCATCCACAAAGCCCTCGAAGCCTCCGAGGCGAAATCCTTGCTTGATGCCCAGCTCGGTCGTCCAACCCGTTTCAGAGTTGAGCGTTGGATTAGGCACGACATTGATACCACCTGCAATCGTCGTTTGGATGAATTTTTCGGCAATCGTCGGAAAGCGATAACCTTGTCCCCAAGAGGCACGGAG
>CALGLY010000749.1 GCA_937959095.1 uncultured Saprospiraceae bacterium | reverse complement strand
AATGAAAATTAAAATAGTAATGAAAATAAAAAAGATACATAATTAGCATTTTTTATTTTTATTGTCATTTTAATTTTCATTATTTAACCTTCTACAGTTGCGAAGCGACTTATATTAATGCTTGTCCAAAAGCCCCTTCTTCATAGCATCTTCTTGGATGCCATGTAGCTGCACAGGCTTTGCTTTTCGCATACGCATATTCAGAAACTCGACAATGAGCGAGAATGCTATTGCAAAGTATAAATAACCTTTTGGTACTGCCCCCACATGAGAGTGTAAGACTTCTAAGTTTGCCATGTGCGCGCCTTCCACGATAAGCATGAAGCCAATCAAGATTAAAAAAGCTAAACCAAGCATTTGGATAGTAGGATGTTCATTCACGAACCGCCCAACAGGAACAGCGAAAAGCATCATCACTAAGACCGATGCAACCACCGCAATAACCATAATGACTAATGCACCTGAAACGCCATTGGTCATCCCTACTGCCGTCAGGATGGAATCGAAAGAGAAGACAATATTGATGATTGTAATTTGTATAATGACACTCGAAAGAGTTGCTTTTCCCTTACCATCTGCATCATCCTCGTGTCCGTCACCTTCGAGTTTGTGCCGAATTTCGGATGTACTTTTATAGAGTAAAAAGATACCTCCTGCAATCAGTATGAGACTCTGCCCAGAGAAGCCTGCAGTTGCCCAGCCCCAATCAATAGAAAGCCAAGGTTCGCTCATCGCTACTAGTACCGAAATACCTAATAATAGCACAATACGAAGTACCATTGCTAGTACCAAACCGACATTAGTGGCTCTTTTTTGCTCTTCTTTTGGGAGTTTATTGGCGGCAATCGAAATGAAAATAATATTATCAATTCCTAGTACAATTTCTAGAAAAATAAGGGTAATTAGGCTCATCCATACTTCTGGACTCGCCATATCTGGCATAATAAATTCCATGCTTTTTGAATTGAACTTGCGTTTGTTAAGTAGCAGTAGAATTGATAACTCTACTTGCTTTACTTAATTTTTAAGAATTAATCCGCAATTTTACGAAAAATCTACTAGACAGCCTCTACCTAATTCTACTTTTAGGCTCTAAGATGTGAGATATGAGATGTGAGACAAACAATTGACTTAAGTAGTAGAACATAATGAAAATTAAAACAACAATGAAAATTAAAATTTTAAACTCGACTCAAACGGTTGATTATTAAATAGATACGTCGAATTTTAGACTCGTTTAATTTACATAATAATTATGTCCGAATACTTAAGTAGTTAGACAAAAAGAGATAGGCGAAACAGCGTTTCGATAACACGTTTTGGCTTGAATAGGAATTCAAGCCAAACGCAGATAATTGTCAATTTTTAATTATCAATTGACAATAGTAATCCAAACTTTCCCGAATCAGTTGCTTCGATGCCGTTTGATTGACTTTTACCTTCCCGATTTCTGGAATCAGCGAGAAGTTAATTTCATCGCGTTCGTTCTTTTTATCTTTTTGCATTAATTCTAAAAAAGTAGGATAATCTGAACTAGAAAGCGAAACAGCATCATATATTTTTAGAATAAAATCTGAAATATCCTGCAATTCCGGTGCGGATAACCCTACTATTTTATGCGATAAATAGGCTTCGCAAATCATTCCTATTGCTATAGCTTCGCCATGCAATAATGGATATTTGCTTTCCAAGAAAACGCTTTCGATAGCATGTCCTATAGTGTGTCCGAAATTGAGGGCTTTGCGTAAGCCTTTTTCGAAAGGATCTTCGGTAACAACTGCTTTTTTAATCTCCAAAGAAGGCGCGAGATAGCTTGGCCAATCGACACCTTCTAAGTGTTCTAATTGACTCAAGTGCGCCCAATGCGTAGCATCTGCAATGAGGCTATGTTTTATAATTTCTGCGAAGCCGCTACGGACTTCACGTTGAGGAAGCGTTTTCAAAAAAGCAGGCTCAATAAAGACCCCTTGCGGATTTCGGAAGACTCCGACACTATTTTTTACTTGCTGAAAATCAATCCCTAATTTGCCACCAATAGAAGCATCCACTTGAGAAAGTAAGGTGCTAGGAAATTGCACAAAATCAATGCCGCGCTTGAAGGTACTTGCACAAAAGCCGCCCATATCTCCAATGACACCTCCGCCAAGATTCACCATCAGCGCGGAGCGATTGACATCACCATTCATTAGTTTGCTCCAAATTATTTGGCACGTTTCTATAGTTTTATGTTGTTCTCCTGCGGCTATTTTTACCAATAAATATTCTGACACATTGGTGTTTTGTTCCCAAATAGGAAGGCAATGTTGCTTGGTATTTTCATCTACTAGCACGATGACTTTAGAGTAATTACGAGTTTGTAAAAATTTATTCCAAGTCGTCCAAATAGTGCCAATCTGAATATCGTAATCTGCGAGTGCGATTGTGTTCATGCGTTTTTATGATTTGATACTGCAAAGAAAGGGTTTAAGGAGCAGGTAAAAAATAATCTGCCAATTTTACTTGCTCCCTAATTTTAAAATCACTTGCTTAACTGGGCTAGAAATCATAACTTGCTATGGAATGAACTACAAAATCAAAACCATGAATTTGAATTTAGTAGATACCATTTTGGAACAAACCAATGCAGAAGCTATCATAGATGAAGTAAAACAGCGATTGGAGGCAGAAAAAATGGCACGGCAAAAATTTTATGCACTTATTGATGAAGATACCAAAGCAGAATTTGTAAATGGTCAAATTCTATACCATTCCCCTGTCAAAAAAGAGCATAATGATGTGACAAAAGCTGTTTTAAAACTACTCGATACATTCGTAGAAATCCATGAACTTGGCTATGTAGGGATAGAAAAGATAATGGTTAGTCTCACTCGAAATGACTATGAACCCGATGTCTGTTTCTTCAAACAAGAAAAAGCGAAAGAATTCAAAAAAGGGCAAATGCTCTTTCCTGCACCCGACTTAGCAGTAGAAGTATTATCCTCGAATGTAAAGCATGACCGCGTTATAAAATTCAATGATTACCAAGAACATGGCGTATTAGAATATTGGATTATTGATGCAGAAGCAGCTTTTGTAGAACAGTATTTACTCATAAATGATAAGTACGAATTGCAATTAAAAGCAACAGAAGGATTCATCAAAAGTCATGCTGTTCAAGGTTTTCAAATTCCCATTCGAGCCATTTTTGATAAAGCAATTAATTTGCAAGTTTTAAGGCAATTCTTCAACACAAAATAATCTCAACTCAATTGATAATCCTAAACAAAGGCATTATCAATTTTTAATTATCAATTAAACTACCCTACTTTATCCACGCTCCAAGCCGCAGGCTTATCTGTAAAAGTAGGCTTCAAACTTGCCCAAGTCGCCTTAAAAAAATCCGAAGCACGATAAGCATTTAAACAGTCTTCATTTTCCCAATGACTATGTGTAAAAACCACATTAGGATTCTTCTGCTCCTGCCATAATTCGAGATGATGGCATCCTTCAAATTGGAGAATTATCTTTTTTTTCTCCTCGAAAGAGGCGATAAAATCGGGAATCACATCGTTTTGGAGGGTAAGTTTCACTATTCGTATAAGCATAAACTATTTTCGGGCGAACATACGTATAAGTAGTGAAAAAAATTAATTTCCACTTTGTACCTTCGCCCCGAAATCGTTTATAAAAACAATTCAATGAAAAAACTTATCCTTCTCTTCATAACGATTGCTGTAGTTAGCTGCAAGCAATACCCCACTCCTGCTACCATCGTAATAACAGAAAACAAACCTGTGAAACAGGCGAAAAATATTATCCTAATGGTAGGTGATGGCATGGGATTGACCCAGATAAGTGCTGGCATGTATAGCAATGGAAATACCCTGAACCTAGAAAAATTTCCAGCAGTAGGTCTACACAAATCTTATTCGGCAGATAATTTAGTTACTGATTCCGCAGCGGGCGCAACGGCTTTTTCTTGTGGTATAAAAACGTATAATGGCGCGATAGGTGTAAACACCGATACCTTACCCGTACAAACTATCTTAGAAGAAGCAGAGTTGAAAGGATTGGCGACGGGCTTGGTAGCTACATCTAGTATTGTACATGCTACGCCTGCTTCCTTTGTGGCACATTCTAGATATCGTAAATTGCACGAGGACATTGCAGCTGATTTCCTAAAAACAGAGGTCGACTATTGGGTAGGTGGCGGCAAAGCCTTCTTTAGCAATAGAGAAAATGACGAGCGCGATTTATATAAAGAACTACGTGCAAAAGGTTATACGGTAAGTGATTATTTTGAGCAAGACTTTGAAGAAGTAAATACGAATGTAAAAGGAAATTTTGCCTTCTTTACTGCCAATAAAGAACCGCTCCCAAAAGCGCAAGGGCGTGATTATTTAGTAAAAGCTGCTAGTGAAGGAGTACGTTTCTTAGATAAGCATGATGAAGAAGATAAGGGCTTTTTTATGATGATTGAAGGCTCACAAATAGATTGGGGCGGACATGCTAATAAGACAGACTACATCATTAGTGAGCTACTAGAATTCAATGAAGCAATTGGGAAAGTACTAGCATTCGCAAAGCAAGATGGTGAAACTCTAGTAGTTGTTACTGCCGATCATGAAACAGGCGGTTTTGCTATCAATCCAGGTTCTACGATGGATACGATAGTGGGCGCATTTACCTCAGATTATCATACAGCTACCATGATTCCTGTATTTGCCTACGGACCAGGTTCAGAGCTTTTTAATGGCATTTATGAAAATACGGCAATTTATCATAAAATGCGTTCTGCTTATGGCTGGACTGGGCTAGAATAAATTTTGCCTATAAGCGTTCTATGGAAAGATAAATTTATCCCAATACTGAAAACGAAGTTGATTTTTAAGTTTATAAACATATCCAAAACATGAAAGTATTGCAATTATTTGCATTTTTATTACTTGCTACATTAAGTTTCACTGCTTGTGATGACGCAGTTGAACCAGAGGAAGAACTTTTACCTAATTTAGGAGATGAAATTGCTCTTAAAATTGGAGGCGTAACTCAGTTTAATGAAACAGATATTAGCCTTGCCTTTATGAGAGTAAAAGAAGATTCTCGTTGTCCTGATGGAGTAGAATGCTTCTGGGAAGGACAAGGTACGATACAACTTGAAGTGACAGATATTGAGAGTACTGTTATTGAACTTACTACGCGTGCGGGGCATCCTGAAATGGCTAGTGACACCCTTGCTGGCTACGTTTATACGCTCTTGGAACTTGCGCCTTATCCGAAAGAAGGTGAGGAAATTCAAGCAGAAGATTACGAAATCAAATTGAAAGTAGAAGAATTGTAGATTCTCTTAGACTGATAACTAAAAGGGCGAGGATGTTGTAAAATCTTC
>CALGLY010000748.1 GCA_937959095.1 uncultured Saprospiraceae bacterium | reverse complement strand
CGCCAATTTTAAGGTTTGAAATTATGGGATTACACCCTATTGCCATAACGAAAGCGAACCAAATTTACCAAACCCTCATGAGCATATACCTCACTCAAATAAGCAGCATTACCATAACCCGAATCTAAAGTATTGATGACCAATAAGTCGGATAAGGGCGGAGTTTGTACTAAGGCGCCTATCTGCTCAACCGCACACTGCGTCGCACTTTGATGCGAGGGAATCCGACGTATATCGATAGGCAAACTCCATTTTCCTACACTCGCATTGACTAAGGAGACAGGATAACCAACACTTATAGGCTGATTCTTACGGATGACATTGTTATTTATCTTCACATACTGCCGATCTTCCAAGCAACTAGAATGAGCCTTGACGATACTGCTCGCATCTGTTTGTAACAATATGCGGCTTTGACCTGATAAGTCTAGCTGACTCCAGCATAATAATCGTGCACGACTCATCGCCTCCGCCTGTCCTTCTGAATCCGCTCCAATACCAGCTACACCATCCCGTATAGAACTGTATTGATGGTGAAACAATGGGCTTTCGCTAAGCTCTGTCACACTCCTTGCTCCCTCGTAGCTACTCAAAGAAATTACCGTATTCGTAAATGCTTTTGGACTTTTTGTCCCTATCTTTGACAATATTTCTCGGCAAAATTGTTCTGTTTTTTTCACACATTAACTTACAACAATTTTGCCCTTTTTGTTTTTGAACCCCTTTTCGTCCAAACTTTAATAGGCATTAATTTTTGATTAAAAAAAGTATTGTTTTTTAGTTTATCTATTTAATTGATTAGGAAATCATTACCTCATAATTAATTGTGATATACGTTAAATTTCAATTTAAACACTTTCTTTGTTTTATCTTATATTTTTTTTTATATATTTGTAGTGTAATACATAAAGATTGAAAATCTCCTCACTTTTAAAGTTCTAAATTTGCTTAACTAACAGTTCTACATCACACTTTTTAGATTTTATATTGCCACAGTCAGTCCATAAATTAATTTTCTAATAAATTGTAGTCCATAATGAACTTACGTAAGTTAGTACTTCTTGTAGTAGCGTTTACGTATTTGCAGTCCGCTGTCGGACAGCGTGATTTAGCAGTACTGAATGTCTTTTACAATTACATAAATATAACCACTCCCAAAAACACAACGGAAATATTTTTCCTTTGCCGGAACAGTGTCAAGAAACGAGTGGTTGGAAATCCATATTTGGATAGAAAGTGGTCAGATGCATTGCTCATTTCTAATGAAGGAAATACCTATCAAGTGGAAGGTCGGTATAGAGTATTTGATGATGAATTTCAAATTTTACTCAATAATAGTGTGAAATCTGTTTTTCCTCATTTAGTGCATGGAGTCATTCTAGGTGAAAAAGCTTATATGCCAGCTAAGATTGAAACTCCTTCTGGCATAGATTATGCTTTCTTTGAAGTCCTTGCAGAAGGAGATGTCTACCTATTGAAGCGTTTTAAAACAGATGTTAAAACAACAAAGGACAATTATGTTAAAATAGGAGATGTCAAAACACAGTATTATTACATGAAGCGCGGTGATATTGCAAGACCACTAAAGCAAAACCGCAAAAACGTTTCTCGCGTATTTGGAGAGAAGTCTAATAAATTGAAGGCTTATTATAAAGCGAAGCAACCAAATGTGAGAGCAGATGATGATTTGAAGAAACTATTTGATTATTGTAATGCTTTATAATCAAGTTGATTATACGATAAGTAAAATAGCACGAAGTACTTATATAATGGAGTCTTTTCTGAATGGAGAAGACTCCATTGTTATTTTCGGCAATTCACATTAATAAAGTATGTAATTTATTATGGGCAGTTGACTAACTACTTAGGGTAAAAATTTAGATTTCGTAGCATTTTACCTGATACTGAATAATTGCGTTTTAGGGAAAGTAGATGAATGCTTACTTTATTGCTTTTAGCAATCGCCAATTAATCAAATGCGCAAGTGCAACGGCACAACCGCCAATACCTGCCAATACCACATGTAAATTTCCATCAACAAAACGACTTGCGAGAATAACTAAAAAACCAATGGCTACTACATAGATTGCATCTAGCTGCTGGTGTTGTTTTCGGTAGCCCTGTATCAAAGATAGGCTAGCAAAAAGGATACTAAAAAAGATAAAGCAACTTTCTATAGCATGGTTTTCCATCCACGAGAGTCCACTCAATGCACCAAAGGTTACTATAAAAGGAAGTGCTAGACAATGAACCGCACAAAGCATAGAAGCAGAAAAACCAAGAAAGTCCAAATTGAGGCTGATAAACTTAGTGTGCATATAGAATGTATATATTTTAGGAAAAACACAAAAATAACATCTTTGCTGCAACATTGTTGCATAATCAAGTTTGTTTTTTTCAGAATTAATAAAATCCTTATATTGGGTTTCTATGGAAGTAGCAGTAAAAAAATTACTTAAATCCTATCACCTTCGCAGTACACCAGTTAGGAAACAGGTTTTAGATTTGTTTATTCAGACAAGTCATGCCCTTGGCAAAGCCAATATTGAAGCGGAACTGGATGAAATAGATCGAATCACCCTCTATCGGACACTGCGTACGTTTGAGCAAAAAGGCATTATCCACCAAGCTATAGATGGAAGTGGCAAAACGAAATACGCGCTTTGCTCCCATGAGTGTAGTGAGCATGAACACCACGATCATCATGCCCATTTTTACTGTACGCGCTGCGAAAAAACCGTTTGCATGAATAGCATTACAGTGCCTAAAATTGATATTCCAGATGATTTTCAAATAGCATCTGCACAACTTATTCTTTCAGGAACTTGCAAAAATTGTCAACGATGAATAAATATATTGGCTTCTTCGGTAGTTTTTTATTACTCGTTGCTTGTGGTAGTCTTCGAGATAAGCAACTGATAGAGGAGAGCAGCATTATTAAGGAACAAATAGAGCAAAGTATCGCAGGTATTGAAAAAAAGATAGAACCGCTCACACAGCATGCCAATGGCATAAATGTACAAGGTCGTGCACTTACTACCGAAGAAATAGCTATCACATCGCGGATTAGTGGGGTAGAGGAAAGCTTCTATAACTGGAAAAAGGAATATCAAGAAGCACTAGAATTACTAAAAATAAATGCTGTGCCTGCTGAAAATCAACTGAATGGCTACAAAGCTTCTCAGAAACAACTCAACATTATTATACAACGCATAGAGCAATTGTTGAAAGATATTAAATAAATTCATGCAACGCCTACCTAGTATTTATGTAGCCCCAAGTTCTACACATGGGCGCGGTGTTTTCACTCATAGTGATATTCCAGAAGGTACACTTCTCGAAATCTGTCCTGCCATTATTATTCCAGAGAAAGAAGTAGCAATCATCCACGGAACTACGCTACACGATTACTATTTTCTTTGGGGCGATGCTCAGAAAGAAGCCGCAATTGTCTTAGGGTTTGGTTCTATCTTCAATCATTCCGATACGCCGAATGCCCGCTATATCATGGACTATGAGCAAAAAACGATGGATTTCTTTGCTACACGTGACATAGAAGCAGGCGAAGAAATATTCGTCAATTACAGAGATGACGATACTGTAAAAACCTCCCTTTGGTTTCAAGAAAAATGATTTACTTTGTCCTGTAATTTGGTGAGCGATTATATCGTATTATAATACCAATCCATACTCTGCTTAATGATAATTCTAAGTACGGATTGGTATAATTTCTCACCTCACATCTTATCACTTCACATCTAGAAGAGAATGTCAGTACATAAAGAAGTAAAAAAAGTAACTACGCATATATTACAAGCGATGAAGGCACGCAATGAAAAGATTGCGATGCTTACGGCTTACGATTATTCTATGGCACGCATTCTAGATGCTGCGAAAATAGATGTATTGCTCGTAGGCGATTCAGCCAGTAATGTGATGGCAGGGCATGAAACTACCTTGCCTATTACGCTCGATCAAATGATTTATCACGCAGCCTCCGTTGTGCGTGCAGTAAAACGTGCGTTAGTGGTAGTCGATTTGCCGTTTGGTTCGTATCAAGGGGATTCCAAAACTGCCCTCAAGTCTACGATTCGAATTATGAAAGAATCGGGCGCACATGCCATTAAGCTAGAAGGTGGAAAAGAGGTCAAAGATTCTATCGAGCGCATTCTATCCGCAGGGGTACCTGTGATGGGACATCTTGGTCTCACACCTCAATCTATTTATAAATTCGGTACGTATACCGTACGTGCTAAAGAGGAAGCAGAAGCAGAACGCTTGATAAAAGACGCAAAATTGTTACAAAAACTAGGTTGTTTTGCTATTGTATTGGAGAAAATTCCTGCAAAATTGACTAAGATTGTTTCGGAAGAGTTAGAAATTCCAACGATTGGTATTGGCGCAGGGCCAAGTGCGGACGGACAAGTACTGGTGACGCATGATATGTTAGGTATCACGAAAGATTTTCATCCGCGCTTTTTGCGTCGCTATTTAGAGCTTTTTGATGAAATTCAGAATGCTACCGAGCGTTATATCAAAGATGTGAAAGCTCAGGAATTTCCGAATGAACAAGAGCAATATTAAGCAGGGTTGTAACTCAGTCAGCAGATATTTCAATGTATCTGCTGGCTGTTACTTGCATCTTTTTATTAGCTGTTATGAGTGAACAACAGAACAACATCCGAAAATTATTAATCGAGTCGCTAATGATAATCTTTAGTGTACTCTTCGCCTTATTCATCAGTGAATGGCGT
>CALGLY010000747.1 GCA_937959095.1 uncultured Saprospiraceae bacterium | reverse complement strand
AGTCTCTACATGACTGGGCCATTGGTTTCTACCTATCAGCCAGCCGCTTTTCAGATAGAAGACCCGCCTATTGTGAAAGTGACGAGCAAGGAAGAAGCCATCGCGTTGGTGCAGAAGCAAGTCCCACTAAAGCCTGATTTTATCAAGATTTGGTATATTGTATTGCCTACTCAAACTGCCGAATCGACTTATGAAATAGTGGAAGCGACTATACAGGAAAGTCATAAAAATGGTTTGCAAGTAGCGGTGCATGCTACCCAATTGAATACCGCAAAACTTGCCCTAAAAGCAGGCGCGGATATACTCGTGCATAGCGTAGATGACCCGATAGATGAAGATTTTATTGCCCTACTGAAAAAGAACAATGCGCGCTATGTTCCCACTCTCATGGTGAATCGAAAGTACATCGAGATCTTTAGTAACAATCTCAAAATCTCGATGGAAGACTTTTTGTATTCCAATCCTACGCCTTTGGGATCGTTTTTTGATACCGCACATTTTCCAGAAAAGGTCTTTGAACCTTATGTGAATTACCTTCCGCAAATGCACCAAAGATTAGCAACACAGGATAGCATTCGGGCAGCGAATTTAAAGTTATTGACAAAGCACGATATTATCATTTCCACTGGTACGGATGCGGGAAATATCGGGACGCTACACGCTTCCTCCTACTATCAGGAGCTTGACTTGATGAAAGCAGCAGGCTTGAGCAATGCAGAAATATTAGCCGCATCTACCATCAATGGTGCGAAATTGCTAGGGAAAGAAAGCGAATTCGGCAGCATAGAAGAAGGTAAAGCAGCAGATTTAGTAGTGCTGAATGCGAATCCATTAGAAGACTTAGAGGCACTGAAAGATATTCAATTTGTAATAAAAAAAGGAACGGTTTTCGCTAAAGATAGCATCCTAATAGATAGCCCTGAACAACTAGTACAGCAACAGCTCAATGGCTATAATGCAGGAAATATAGACGCTTTTTTAGCTCCGTATAGCGAGGATGTAGAAATCTATAATTTTCCGAATGACATCACAGGAAAAGGGAAAGCAAACATTCGTCCGCAATACGAAAGCATGTTTAAGAATTTACCTGATTTGCATTGCGAATTGACCAACCGCATGGTTTATAAAGATACTGTCATTGATTATGAACGTATCACAGGTATCCCGAATCGAGATTATTTTGAGGCAATTGCGATTTATAAAATTAAGGATGGTAGGATTGCGAAGGTGTATTTTATACAGTAGTTTTAATGCTACAATGCAGTAATGCTATAATGTGTTAATAGGAAAAAACTAGAGCATTGTAGCATTAGGGAATTTGTAAAAAATAATCTACCAGTTGGACAGGATAATTGTCCGCCTAAAAAATATAAAAAATAGTTCCGTGATGCAGACCATGCAACGATTTTTTAAATTCTTTACGCGAAAAATGCTCACTGCCGAACTGGTAGGTTATTTTCTACAAACTCCCTTAAAATTATTGACTTCTCCAAACTAATATGACTCTTGATGGAACGGTTTATTAGATAACTTAGTTTATTAGTTTTTCATGACTAAGCTATCTAAAATGGAAAATCTATCTCAAGCACTCGAAGAAGCCGCCAAAGCGCAAGGAGTAGCGATAAAAGACCTCTTGCAATTTCATTATCGCTTTAAATACGTCCGTGATATTAGTTGTTTGAAGCAACTAGAAAAAGTCAAGAATTTAGATTTAATCGGTAGTGAGATAACGGATATTAGTCCCTTGCAGCATCTAGTAGATATAGAAGTACTGACGCTCATGTATAGCAAAGTCAGTGATCTTTCGCCATTAAGAAATATGAAAAAATTAGATCAATTGGATTTGGGAGATAATGATATTGCAGATATATCCATTCTCGAAGAATTGCCTAATTTAAAACGCCTTACACTGAATGACAACCTCCTGAAGGACACCACCCTCTTATCAAAGATGACCTACTTGGAGGGCTTGGACTTGGGGAGTAGTCCATTCATTGAAGACTTTTCTTTTATACAAAAATTTACGAAGCTAAAGACATTATCTCTGTATCATAATAAGTTGGAAGACATCTCCTTTTTGAGGGGACTCAAAGAAATGAATTGGCTTTATCTGAATTACAATCCCATTAGCGATATTTCTTGCCTCGAAGAACTACCGAAATTAGACTTCCTTTGGATTGATGGCACTAGCATTGATAAAAAAGATCCCGTCTTGGAACGCTTAGGGGAAAGAGGAGTTTGTATAAAATATGACAAGTAAATTCTAATGCAGCCTATTACTACACGCTATTCCAAGTATGCCACAAAAGGAAGCTTGAAACCCCAATCAGAAGTAAATCAATCATCGTATAAGGAATGTTTTTACCCGAAGGGTTATCTCCTTCTACTCGGCAGCTTGCATTTTTAGCGCGTATTCTCGTAGCACACGCCATATAGCGACGGTATTTTTTAGTTTATCTTTATCTTCATGTGCCGAGCAATTGGTCATAAAAACAAAGCTTATTTTTTCTTCAGGAAAAAGCAAAATGGTTGTTAAAATACCTGGATCTGCTCCATTATGTCCGATGCGTCCTCTACGATTAATGCTCCAAAAAATGCCTTCTGTATCTGATTCGCCTTTGAATTGCTCTTGTAGCATAGTATCGAAAGAACTGGCTGCTAGAAAATCACTTTTCTTATCATGCCCACGTAAGATTTCTTGTACATAAAGGCTAAGGTCATGTATATTGGTACGTACGCCACCATCAGGGTAGGTGACAAGTGAATATTTCGGATAGGCTTGCCCTTTCGGATGATAGGTCGTTGCGAGTTTTGTGGGATCTATATCATCATACGTCCAACCCGAATCCTTCATATGGAGCGGTTTCATAATGTTTTCTTTTACGTAATCGCCATAGGATTGTCCTGCTGCTATTTCCACTACATAAGCAGCTAAGGCAGCCCCGATATTAGTATAGTTATAGTGCGTGCCAGGTTGGTGTTTATTGAAATTTTTGCGTTTATATAGCTTCCCTTTTTTGTGTAAATAGGCTTTCAAAAAGCTCCCTAGTGCTTGCTGTTTATTTTTCTTCATCACTAGGACTTCTAGTTTGGGTTTTCCGCTTAATTTTCCTTTTATGGAAGCATAATCTTCTTCTAGCACATAGCATTTAAAACTGTAGGCTTTGGTATCTTTTATGCCTGTTGTATGCGTCGCTAATTGTCGTATCGTGAGCTGATTATTTGGATATTTTGGATGAACCACAGGAAAAGGTAGAATATCATTTATTTTAGTATCGAGACTCAATTTGCCTTGTTCCACCAATTGCATAATCGCTACACCAATAAAGGTTTTGGAAACTGAACCAATATTATGCACCGATTCGGTGGTATAGGGGGATTGACTTGCAATATCAGCATAGCCAAAGCCTTTTTCATAGAGTACTTTTTCTTGATTGAGGATAGCCACTCCAAAACCTGGCAGATTTGCCTTTTTAGATAAAGCGGTCAATTTTTGTTCCAGCGTATCACGGAGACTTTGCGTCTCGCCGCTTGCTGCTACAAGAAACAGCAATACCAATGGTAGTAATATTCTTTTCATGGACATTTCTTTGGGATAAAGATAAGAAATCTAGATTTTCCAGATGAGAACGCTTAGGTTAGGCTGCATGGGGTATCGTTTTTTCA
>CALGLY010000746.1 GCA_937959095.1 uncultured Saprospiraceae bacterium | reverse complement strand
CGCGTACATGTATATACAAAGCCGCGCGGTAAATCGAAGAAATCGGAATTGAATTATAAAGTGATTGGTGGCTTAGGCGATCATCATTTATTGGAGGTGACTCCTATCACAGGGCGTTCGCATCAGATTCGAGGACAATTGGCTAAAATTGGCAGTTCTATCCGAGGGGATGTAAAATATGGTGCAAACCGAAAAAATCAGGATAATTTTATTCATTTGCATTGTAAAGAAATGTCTTTTATACATCCCGTAAAAAAAGAACCTATTTCTATTAAAGCCGATTTGCCTGATGAGCAATTGTGGCGATTATTTGAATAAAAAGAGAAGACCGCTTCGTCCGCCAAAGGCAGACAAGCTGCGAGAGGAGAGACCGTCATCGGCTTCGCCTCTCGCAGCCCGAAGGGCGGTCTCTAATCTAATCAGGATATGAACTTCATAGAAGAATTACGTTGGCGTGGAATGTTGCATGATGCAATGCCAGGCGTGGAGGAACATTTATTGGAAGGAATGCGAACGGGTTACATTGGCTTTGACCCGACTGCACCAAGTTTGACGATTGGGAATTATGTGCAAATCATGTTGCTTGCACTCTTCCAAAAAGCAGGACATCAGCCGATTGTTCTGATGGGTGGCGCGACGGGTCGCATCGGTGATCCTTCGGGCAAAGACAAAGAACGCCAACTGAAAAGCTATGAAGAATTGGATAGCAATTTGCAATTCCAATTGGAGCAAGCGAGCAAGTTTTTGAATTTTGAGGATGGTGAAAACAAAGCCCTCATTGTCAATAATTTGGATTTCTATAAGGAGATGAACGTTTTGGATTTTCTACGGACAGTAGGAAAAACCCTGACGGTGAATTATATGATGAGTAAAGAATCAGTAAAGAAACGTATCGAAACGGGTATTTCCTTTACTGAATTTTCTTACCAATTATTGCAAGGGTACGACTTCCAAAAGCTCCATGAGACGCACGGCTGTACCTTGCAGATGGGCGGCTCAGATCAGTGGGGGAATATCACATCGGGTACGGAATTTATCCGTAAAAATACGCAGGGCAAAGCCTACGCAATCACCACTCCCCTACTCACGAAGGCGGATGGCTCGAAATTTGGAAAATCGGAAGCTGGAAATATTTGGCTTGACCCGAAAATGACTTCGCCGTACCGTTTCTACCAATTTTGGATAAATGCGGATGACCGCGATTTACCGAAATTCATTCGCTACTTTACCCTAAAGTCTCGCGAAGAAGTAGAAGCGATGGAAGCAGAACATGCAGAAAATCCGCAAGCATTGAAGCGCATTCTAGCAGAGGAATTGACGAAGCGTGTACATTCGGAAGCTGCTTATGAGTCAGTATTAAAAGTGAGTAATTTGCTCTTTAATAAAAGAGCAAATCACGAACAATTGCTAAGCCTATCCGAAGAAGATTTCGCAACTGTAGCGCAAGAAATCCCAAGCTTTAACATAGACAAATCTATTTTTGCAAGCGGTAAAATTGAAATTATTGACTTACTATCGGAACATACACAAATCGTTAGCTCGAAAAGCGATGCGCGGCGTGCGATTAAGGGAAATGCTATTTCTGTAAATAAGAATAAAATTCAAAGTCAAGGCAAGGATATTACTACCGACGATTTGCTACATGGCAAATACATGATGGTGGAGAATGGGAAGAAGAATAAGTATATGTTGGTGGCGAAGTAATTAATTGAGAATTAAAAATGGACAATGGATAATTAAGTACGAACTTACTTATTCATTGTCTGTTTCACCAATTAAACTGAAAACGATGTTTCTCAAGAAAGCGATTACTGTTTTATGTTTTAGTTGTATTTATGTTACTGCTTATTCTTTCGGATTAGCTGATTGGTCTTATACAACTAAACATGGTAGTTCATTATCATATCCAGGAAATTGGAATACTTTAAAATTAAAAAACGGAGAGCATCTTGATGAACTTTCACGTTGGTACTTCTACAATAATCATATCATGGGCGAATTCTTTATGCCTAAAAGAGTTCTATCTAAACAGCAACAAAAACACTATTTCATTGCCAATGAATTGGAATATACAATACAAACTTTTGATAATGTAATTCTTTGGGAAGCAGCTATACAAAGCCAAAATCTAAAACCCAAAATATGGACAAGATGGTATAGGTCGCATACATCCTTAATGTTTATTATAACTTTGTGGGCAATAGTAGCTTTTCCTATCACTATTGCTTTGCTATTTGGCTTTATCTATTTCCTTTACAAAACCTGGAAAAAAGAACGCTTTAACCCTAAAGGAAACTGCACGAAATTTCTAATAATAACAACATCCTTTATTGGGCTTACTCTTTGGTGGAATACTATCATCACAAGCTTCTAGATATTACAAATAGGCTATGCAAACATATTATCAAACAATCCTACAGAATTGGCAACAAAATTATAGCAGCGAAATAGCCGAATATACGAGTGGGCGACGCTCCTTTATACCTAGTTTACTCCCTGAAATTGCGGTACAATTAACGACCTATCAAACTCTAGAAATTCTAAAAGCGCGTTTAGGCAATCTTCATATAGCTGCGCTCAATCCAAATCATACGATTCCAAGTCCTTTAGCAGAAACACAAACGAGCGATTGGTTGAAACAGACCAATATGGTCGGCATCAATGTGCGAACAATACAATCATTTTGGAATGTGGTGAAGTATAGCTTTACTATTCCTGCTTCGCAGCAAGCCATTCATTTATTACCGATTTGGGAGCCTGGTGTAGTGGCGAGTTTATATGGTATGAGTTCATGGAATATCAATCCTGAATTTTTTAGCCGCGAATTAGCACAAGTAGTGCCACATCTAAACACGGTAGAAAAGCAACTCAAAGTCGTTACCAATCTCTTGCACGCTATGGGGCGCACTGTTGGCATGGATGTCATTCCGCATACTGATCGTTATTCAGAAATGGTATTAGCAAACCCAAGCTATTTTGAATGGCTAATTCGAGTGGATACCCGCATTGTGAATCATTCTGCAAATTTGCATAAAGTTGTCCAGAATATTTTAATGCGTTTCTTAACTCAATATGGCAGCGCAATAGCTATTGATTATCCTAAAGATGCTAAGGTCTTTTTTAGTCCTGCTTTTCCAGAAGCGATGCGTTTACAAGTCCTTTTCGGGCAGCCGTGGGACTATGAAGGGCGACTTCGACGACGCAATAAAATGGTGCATCTACTCTACCAATTAGGCTATGAGACTGCACCTGCCACCATGGCACCGCCCTATCGAGGGCTAGCGGTAGATACCAGTGAAGCAGCCAAAACTATAGACGAAAATGGACGTATTTGGCGCGATTATCGCATCACGAAACCCGAAGCAATGTCTCGCGCTTTTGGCCCACTGACGCGCTATAAGCTCTATGAACGAAAAGATAATGATCAGAATTGGGAAGTAGATTTTGAGCAGCCACGCCATGCAGTTTGGCAATATGTGATTAAAAAATATGGCGAAGTACAAGACAAATATAATTTCGACTTTATGCGGGGCGATATGTCGCACGTACAGATGCGCGCAGAAGGTGTACCTGATGTGGCGGATGCTTATTATGATATACACAAAAGCAT
>CALGLY010000745.1 GCA_937959095.1 uncultured Saprospiraceae bacterium | reverse complement strand
TTTTTTGACGGAGCATATTTTTTATCCAGACGAGGCGAAAAACGTAGCTCTAGCCTTAGTTAAAGCGAGGATTTTCAACGAAGTATGGAGAAAAAAGATGCCGTCATAAAAAGAGTAACTTAAATCTGTCCAAGTACTTACCTATTATATCTAAAATAAAATGAGACTATTATCCATTTTCATATTATGCTTAGGCATATCTATTGCTACTGCTCAGGAGCAGCTTAGCAAGATAAATGTCGTGACAAAACGGGTGAGTGCTTCTTTCTCTTATACGAAAGGAACGGAAGTGAATCTGGAAGGCGAAAATGCTCAAGTGTTTGTAGAAAGCTGGGATAAAAACAGTATTTCTATAGAAATTGAACTTATATCGAAGCATCCCGACAAGGCAATCGCAGAGCGTGATTTGAATCGGATGGCGTATGGTACGAAACGATTTAAGCAAAATATATATATTCGCAATTATATTAGTGAAGAAGAAAACAAGAGCAATGCCGATGCCGTCTTGCAAGCCAAATACCACATCAAAGTACCTAGTGAATGTCCCGTTTATCTAAAGAATTACTTTGGCACTACAAACGTCAAAAACCTAGCCAGTAATCTTCGCATCTATGGTGAATTTAGTACCATTGATATTGAAGATATAAAGGGTTTTATAGATATGCGTACCCGCTTTGGAGATATTACTGCCAATAGATTGGATGGCGATGTAACGATTAATTCTCGTCGCTCTGATGTTTTTTTGTATGAAGTGAGTGGCAATTATGATATAGATAGTGAATATGGCATACTAGAAATAGCGGCTGCCAATGAACTTATCAATCTCAATATTAACGCGAATAAGATGGATGTTTTGTTGTATAATATTGACCCTATGAAACATCAATATGCTCTACAAACTCAATACGGAAAACTAACCGTGCCTAGTGAATTAAGAACTAGTTTCACAGAAAATACCAAACAAAATAGAAAAGTCAATTTTGTACCCAAAAGCGAATATTATGCAAGCATTTCTATACAAGTAGCCTTTGGAGATTTGGTTATTCAGAAGAAACGATAAAAACGAGTAATGGCTGGTGCTGCAAAAGCACTATATTTTTTGTGTTGGAAAATATAGCGACGTGAAGGTTAAAATCCTCCACGTCGCTATATCTCCTTATTCTAATCAAAGTCCAAACGCATTATCCTCCATTTCTTTATCCAGTAATAAATAATTAGGATCAAGTACGACCGAGGCAGGCTTTTCATCCACAATAATGCGGTACTTATTTTCGACTTGTGTTACTTTATAGCGTTTCAATTGTAGCTCTATTTCCGCTTCATCATATATAGCAATTTCTATAAAATCTGCCAAAGGCAAATTCTCTGTAGCCATTTCATTTCGGTATTTTCGCATGGAAAAATCAAGTTCAATCGCATAACGTCCATCCGCTAGTGGCTCGACTTTTGCATCGCTTATTGCATTTTCGTAAAAAGTAACCGTTTCAAATAAATCCTCCACTAAGTAAGTCAAGCTATCAGGCAGTTCGGTCTTCAATTTTTCCACCAACTCGATAGAAGTCGCATAAGGCGCAGCTTTCATGCGATGTGCTAAGAAAAAATCCTTTAAAATCGCATTCAATGCTTCCTCTCCTGCATACTGACTGATACTATTGAAAGCAAATGCGCCTTTGCCATAAGCGATATATTGCTGCGGACGTTTCACGAGCATCAGAGGTTGTTCTTCCTCGGTTTCGCGGCTGCGTCCTCGAAGGTAGCGTTCGCGTTGTTTTTTCAGAAATTGTAATGCTTTTGCCTTTCCATAATAGCGTTCATAGGTGCGTAGCGTGACGTATTCCGTGGTACTTTCGGCAAGCATAACCGCGCCAAAAGCATCAGCAGGCAACACTTGTCCGCCCCACCAATGATGCGTCAATTCATGGGAAGCGACATAGAAAGCAATATCAATTTTATCTTCCAAAATATCCGTATTTGCAATAAATCGAATTTCTGAAGTAGAGATACTATTGACCGCAATAGTTGCCAATGAACCTTCGCTATGCGGAAACTCTATCATGCGCGCTTCCTCGTGCTGAAAGTCGCTAAAGTATTGCGTATTATAATCTAACGAAGCTTTCATTCCTTCTAGCATATTGTCCAAATTATGCTCGTGTCCTTCCTGATAATAAACTTCTAATTGACCCCCTTTCGATTCGATTCGTTTTACATTATATGCTCCCGAATTGAAATGAAACCCAAATTCCACAGGCGTATTCATTTCATAATGATAATAAATTCTGTCCTCTTTAGCCTCTTGTTTTTTAAGATGCCCTGGCGCGAAGGCAAGCTGTTCATCAGAAGTGCTAATAATCGTATTTATTCGCACAAAATCAGCAGATATGCCTTGTGCATTATGCCTACACGCGCCGCTGTGACTAGGATCTTTGGTGGTCTCCTCTAAGAAATAACCCAAGCGTGGAAAAATATCATAGCGCAAAAAAGTACCATTGTCGAGTATATCCGAATTGCGCTCAAAAAGGGTATTTTCCTTGCTTTGCATCCTAAAATTCAGTTGCAAACTATCATTAGGCTGTAAAGGTGTTTCTAATTGTATCGCATAAAAATGCACATATTCATCCGAGTCAATAATATGATTTACTCGATTAAGCTCAAAGGAAGTGGTTTCATCAAAACCCGTTTTTAACAGAATCGTATCTATTGCCTTATCTGTTTTATTGACTATGAGATACTGCCCACTCGCTTCAAAGCGGTTATCTTCTGGATATAAGTCAATATCGAGTTTAATGTCCGTTATTTTGGGCTGTTCGATGCCTGTATAAGCAGCAAATTGTTTCTCAAAAGCAGTGAAGGCTGCTTTACGAATACTATCCGCAGGACTTTTCATTTCTTCTTTAAAAATCACAAAGCCCAAGCCGATAAACGCTACCGAAAACAAGCCCGCCAACATAGCAAGCTGTGGCGATACTCTTCTTTTTGCCACTAGCAAACGCTCTCGAAAACTGTGCGGCATCCCACGCATCCAGAATAGATACGCGCCCACCAAAAGTAAGCAAGCAAAGGCAAACCAATAGCTTTCTATCAACAAATAAGCAGCCAAATTGCCGCCATAGCCATTCACATCCGAATAGTGTAGTTGCGGCACATTATTGAACGCCAACAGTCTTGTATCTATCCCTAATTGCCCTAGATTACTCGTCCCCATCCAAAACAAAATGAGCGCGAACATACCTATGTAAGCATTGGGCAAAAGGCTATGCACTAGAATGGAAATAAAAGCCCAAATAATCAAATTGAGAAAAACAAGTCCGAATAAATGAAAGAGATATAAACCGATTTGGAATTGAAAAAAGCCATTGTATAGCTGAATCAAAATACCTGCAAGCATCATGATAGCTAATAAAACCACTTGCATTTTTAGGATTGCTAAAGTCTTCGATAATAGTAGTGTTCCATTCGGCACGGCAGTCGTGTCTACTAACTGATGGATGCCTGCACTACGCTCTTTATGCACCAACATACCCGAATAAATGAAGGTAAGCAACATGATGATAAGCGTAAAGAAAAAGGCAGGAACAGTGAGTACGATATGGGTGACAGGCAAGAGACTCATTTCTTCCAAATTCGTAACTTTAGCAATCGCAAATAAGACCGCGAAAAGCCCGAAAATAAGTAGGATTAAGAATAGCCAATTTTTAATAATGCCTTGGAAATGAAAATTAGAGAGTCGCCAAGCGTTTTTTAATTGCTGTGCAAAGGAAAACTCATAGGCAACTTCGGGCAATTTGACCTTGCCACTACCGCCCAATTTCTTTTTAGCAAATGATTTACTACTCCCCTTTCTAAACCCTGCAAACATCGAATTTTGATGCAAAGAAAACTTGAAATAGGTAATTCCACTTATAAAAGCCGCGATGCTAAACCATAATAAACGATTCTGCAAGACTACGCCTTGTATGGGAATAAGTTGGGTGTTTTGTTCTTCTAATGTCCATAAATACGTGAGATAGCGCGCTGTATTTTGCCCGAAAGGGTCGAATAAAGCGAGTAAATAGCCATTGCCTGTAAAGGCATTCTCCAGGATAATTTGTAAGAAAAAAAGCAACAATACGCCTACAAAGCCAGCATAGCTATTTCTTGTCCAAAGTACCAGACAAAAGATAATTGCACCATAAATTAGCATATTCGGAAGCACATAAACCAAGTAGGCTTGCAGATAGCCCATGGAGTTGAATGCTCCTAATTTAGCTGTATCTAGATTAGGCAAATGTTCTCCTATTGCACCCCCCAAAGCCACCGCTAATGTAATGCTACAAACCACTAACAAAGCACTCCAAAATTTCCCTAATAAATAATCCTTTTTCTCTATAGGAAAGCTGTATAAAATGGTATGCACATTATGCTTATAGTCCTTAAAAACACTTGTGCCAATAATAGCAGGCAGCAAAAACAAGAAAAACTTGCCAAAATACTGCAACATATAATTGATTTCGTGTGGTGAATTCAGAAACCGCTGCTTTTCGGTGCTTGTACTTGGCCCATCAAAGAAGCCCGCTGTGCCTGCAAAAGACAGGAACGCAATACCAAAAAACACTAAAAAATAGATATAAGTACTTGGCTGCGTTAGCCAATATCGGAGTTCATATAGGAATATTTTCTTGAACATTAGGTGGCGTTTTAATCTTAATTAAGAGCAGAGAATAGAGACCATTTCATTGAGAGAGCAGAGATTTTTTATGCTCTCAAGAATTAAGCGCGATGAAATAAACATCTTCCAAATTCGGCGCAACTTGCTTGAAGCTAAAATCGGGTGATTCCTCCGCAAATACGCGGATACGCATCGAATTATCTGGATTGAAATTGGAAGAAAGTACCTTATGTTTTTGCTCAAAATCTGCTAAGTCGGCTTGTGTGATATTGCGTGTCCAAATCTTATTTGCGATTTCGTTCGTTGCGTCGGTGGGCTTGATGTGCTGTAGAATGCGCCCCTTATTCATAATCGCCATATCGGTGCAGAGGTCTTTCACATCTTCCACGATATGGGTAGAAAAAATGACGGTATTTTCTGTTCCGACTTCGCGCAATACATTCAAAAATCGATTACGCTCAGCGGGATCTAAACCTGCGGTCGGTTCATCCACGATGATGAGTTGTGGCTTATTGAGGAGCAATTGAGCAATCCCAAATCGTTGCTTCATACCGCCCGAATAGCCACTCACACTTTTCTTCCGGACATCGTAGAGATTCGTTAATTCTAATACCTTCTGGACGATGACTTTTCGGTCTTTTCGGGAGGCAATGCCTTTTAAAGTCGCAAAATAATCCAGCAATTTCTCTGCTGACACCTTTGGATATACCCCAAAGGATTGCGGCAAATAGCCCAATACTTTTCGCAAGCGCATCGGTTCTTGTAGGATATCGATGTCATCAAAACGAATGCTTCCTGCATCGGGCAATTGTAGCGTTGCAATTGTACGCATGAGCGATGATTTTCCTGCGCCATTCGGGCCTAATAAGCCGAACATTCCCTTCCCTATTTCGAGTTGCAGTTGATCTAAGGCTTTTACGCCATTCGGGTAGGTCTTTGTTAAATTAGAAATTGCTAAAGCCATTGTTACTGTTTTTATTTGATGGAATAAAAGTACAGGAATGCACTAGGCAGCACAAGCGAAATTCGGCGAGTTGGGTTAAATTGACGTTTAGTGGGTCTAAAAGGAATTTGAGTAAAATCAGGTTATTTTAATGCTTATTCCCCATTTCAACGGGTGTTTTGCCCTAGTTCGTAGGAAGATTTGCCCACTTGCTGGTTTTCTGGGGCTAGGCTAGCGGCATCTTTTTATCTTTGTGAGTAGATAACAAGATGTTACTACTCAACTACTATCGTTTGTTTGGCTTGAATTTCTATTCAAGCCAAACAATACGAATAGTAAAAACAAGATAAATTTTAAACTTGAAAGCAGACATTTCTAAAAAAGAAGCAATTTTTCATATCCTATTTTGGATAGGTTATTTTAGCACGCTCAATACTTCTTGGACGGACAATTGGCTCGATAAGAGCACTCGCCCAGATACCTCTGCGCCTTTATCGGTACTACTCACGCCTATCTTCTTTTATCTGAATGCTTTTTGGCTAATTCCGAATTTTCTGAAAAGCAAAAATTGGTATCGCTATTTCCTAGTTACTTCTAGCATTTTATTACTTACTGAGTTGGTGCGAAGCTTGGTCTTTATGGCATTGACCTCCCCCGATGGCGATTTTTTCACCGCTTTGTGGAACGAAAGTTGGAGTCGAGACAATCTTATTATTGGCGTTCCGAACTCTATGTTTTTTGCGTTTTTCCTTTCTTTCGCTTATCGCTTCACGAAGGATTGGATTATCAGTAATCAATTGATTGGGCAACTGAAAGCCGAAAAAATGGAGATGGAATTACGAACCTTAAAGTCCCAAATTAATCCACATTTTCTCTTCAATAATCTGAATACGCTCGATGATTTGATTGATAGAGATAAGCAATTGGCGAAGGATTATTTGCAACGACTTTCCGCGCTTTATCGCTATTTGGTGAGCAATGCGGATGAAAATGCAGTAAGCTTGCAGCAAGAATGGGACTTTATTGGAAACTATATTTATCTGCTGGAAACGCGTTTTGGGGTAGTCTATCAATTTGAAAAAATCAATGACTTAGGCAATCTACGGGATTATTTAATTCCTACGGCTTCCTTGCAATTATTGCTCGAAAATGCCGTAAAGCACAATCAAGGCAGTATCAAAGAGCCGCTTCATATTACGATAAAAGCAAGTAAAGAAGGGATTTCGGTCAGTCACATTAAGCGTCCTAAAATGACTGCCGTGGCGAGTCTAGGTACAGGCTTAAAGAATCTGAAAGCGCGCTATAAATTCCTAAGCGATGAAGCAATCGTGATAAAAGATGGCGAAACCTTTAGTGTATTATTACCCTTAATTCGACAACTAACATGAGTGCAGCAATGAACATACTGGTACTAGAAGATGAACAACGCGCAGGCGAAAAGCTGATTGATTTCATTAAAATCTTCCAGCCTGATGCGACGATTCATTGGGAACGTAGCATTGCGGATGGGATTCAATTTTTCGAAAAACAGCCCGATTTAGATCTCATTTTCTCGGATATAGAATTGCTAGATGGGAATGTTTTTCAGTTGTATGCCCGCATTACACCCGAATGTCCCATCATTTTTTGCACCGCCTATGATGCTTATTATGTCGATGCTTTCCAGACGAATGGCATTGCCTATTTACTGAAACCGTATACTGCCTTACAATTCAAAGCCGCTTGGGAAAAGTATCGTTTACTCTTTGAAACAACGACAACTAA
>CALGLY010000744.1 GCA_937959095.1 uncultured Saprospiraceae bacterium | reverse complement strand
TAAACTAGCCAATCTAAAGTCTAAAGACCAACTCACTAAAGTCGAGTAAAATACTATACCAACTATGAAATTGCTTAGAACAATTGGACTTTTACTACTCGTGTTACTTATTATCGTAGCCGTATTAGCATTCATTGCCCCAACTCAACTCAATGTAGAAAAATCTACCGTTATAAACGCCCCTGCCAATCGCATTTTTCCATTAGTAAAATCATTGAAAGAGCGCGAAGCTTGGTCGGAATGGAATCGGACACTAGATGATATGACTACCGAAATAATCGGTACAGATGGTACAGTGGGCGCAAAAGCGGTGTGGAAGAGTGTAAAAGGTGGAAATGGCGAACAAGAAATTATGGCGATAACGCCAAACAAGCAAGTAGATACTAAGTTGCGCTTTGAGGGGCGTGATGATGCTGATGCTTCCGTGATACTAGAATCTGTAGATGGTGGTACAAAAGTAACTTGGACACTTGCTAGTGAAACTTCACGCCCATTTAATATTCCGTTCCTTTTTTCAGATTTTGGCATAGGCGAAAGCTATACTAAAAGCCTCGGCTACCTGAAAGAAATGACTGAAGGTGGCAGAAAAGGGTCGGCTAGTTCTTTGAAGGCAAAAGCAGCAGAGCAGCCAAAATATAATGTACAAGAGGTAGATTTTTCGGGTAAGACCTTTGCTGCAATCCGCAAAAAAATGCGAATGGCACAAGCCTATGGTTTCATAAAAACAGAGCTGCCTTTGTTAAAATTGCAATTTGATAAGCGCGAAATAACAAATGAGGGAAATCCATGTCGCCTAATTTATAATTGGGATGAAGCAAAAGGGAATGCAGAATTAGCTGTAGCAATACCAACTGAAGGTGTTACAAACTTTGGAGAGGATTACAGTTCTATCAAATTACCTAGCAGAAAAGCGGTAATGATGGAATATTATGGAGATCATGCAACAACTAAAGCAGCCCATAATTTTATAAGATTGTACATGCAAGATAGAGGTTTGAAGCATGTACCTCCAATAGTAGAGGAATATGTAACAGATCCTGAAGAAGAGCCTAATCCTGCAAAGTGGCTAACAAAAGTCTATTTCTTCACAAAATAGGAAGCTAGTTTAATGCAATAATGCTGAAGCATAAGGCAGAACGTAAATAGAATTAGGGCAAATTGCATGCCTTAATTCTATTCTTTTTCCTAATCCATTTTGGCAATACTGCCTGTTATTTTTTGCACTACTTTAAATTCACTAAGGAAAGCCCGCGCAATCACACGCAATACCGTATAAGTAGGAATCGCCAAAACCATGCCTAGCACTCCGTAGACTTGCGCGCCCATGAGTACCACAATAAAGATTTCGAGCGGGTGTGCCAATACACTATTAGAAAAAATATAAGGCTGCAAGAAGAAATTATCTAGCATCTGCATCACTCCAAATACGATGAGTACTTTGGTCATCAAGGGCAGCATCTCGGTATAGAATGCCATATCTAAATTGGAAGAAATAGCAATGAATAAACCAAAAACACCACCAATGAACGGGCCTAAATAGGGAATAAGATTAGCCAATGCTGCAAAGAAGCCTATCAACAAAGCATACTCCACTCCTAATATCATCAAGACCGCCGTCACGAATATCGTAATGACTGTAATCTGTAACGTAATCCCTGCAAAGTAGCGCGTGAGTAGATACGCAATATCATTCATAATATTACCTACTTGCGATTCGTATTTATGAGGCGCAATAGCTAGAAGAATATTATTGAATAAGCTTTGATCTTTCAGGAAGAAAAAAGCAACAAAGAGCGCAGAAAAAAGTGTAATAAAGAAATTCCCAATCGTAGAGAGTATAGAACTCAATTGGGAAGTGAATTCATCAAAATTCAAAGAGCTGGTCACGGCTGTGCGAAGTTGTTCTGCTAAGTCTGTACGAGAAATAGTACTTGCTCCAATCTTATCCAAACGCCTATTAATATCTTCAATCGGCTGATCGAACGATTCAACTATTGCAGTATAATCTAGGGTAGCAAAGTTGCTTGCTTGATTGATAATCATCGGCACAAAAAGTGCTACCAATACAGAGATTACAACTAGAAAGCAAAGCAGCGTAAGTCCTGCTGCCATCCCAGATCCCATGCTATATTTTCCGATACGAAATCGTTGCTTAAAAAAACGCATCAATGGTCTTCCTGCCAAAGAAATTACCCATGCAATCAAGACATAAGCGACTATACTACGGAAGTAATAAAGCATTACACCTAGTAAAAGTAGCCCAATGGCAAGGATGATATAACGTCTTCGTATCTGCATATTTTAGTAAAAAGAATCTAAGGAACAGCCCTCTAAAACATATTTTGAATAGTATGCCATATCGTATTCGTCACGATACGATGCCCCTCTTCATTCGGATGGATCCCATCTGGTAAATTTAATTTAGGATCGCCAGCCACTCCTTCTAGAAGGAACGGAATCAACGCTATATCATTTTCCTTCGCCAATTCTTTATAAAGATTTCTAAAGTTTTTTGTGAATTTTTCGCCCATATTAGGAGGAGCTTCCATACCTGCTAATACAATTTTAGTATCAGGAGATTTCGTTCGCACTTTATCTATGATAGTCTGTAAATTTTTCTTCGTCTCCGCAGGATCAATACCTCGAAGTCCATCATTCCCTCCTAATTCCAGTACAAAGATCGACATAGGAGAACGTAAATACCAATCTACACGCTCCACTCCTCCAGCAGTTGTTTCGCCACTTAAGCCTCCATTTACTACTTGATAATCCACTTGCGCATCAAACATACGGGTTGCAATCAATCCTACGAAACCTAACTGTGGCTGATCCAAACCATAGCCTGCCGAAAGACTATTCCCAAAAAATACAATTTGCTTTTTTCGATTTCGATTTTTATTGAGTTGTTCTTTAATTTTTTCTTGTGCTGCTTTTTCCGCTGATGGTGCTGGTGTCTCAGTAGTTGCGACTTGCTCATTAGCCATTGCTGTTGTTGAGGCATCATCCGCACAAGAGAAAATAACAAGACAGCAAAAAAGTAGAATACATCTTTGAATCATAGGTTCTTATATTTTGATGACAAATATAAGCAATTGCCTGTAAGTAGATACGAGATAAAAACAAAAAGCGATGATATGGAACAAATCCAATATCATCGCTTCTGTTATAGTTAAAAATAACTATTTGAACCGCAGTACTTAATTAAGCACTCTTTCTTCCTCTCAATGCTCCCATATTATCGTATCGTTTATTAATCATAGCCTTCAATTCTTTGCGTGCAAAAAAGATACGGCTTTTCACTGTACCTAGTGGCAATTCCAAATGATCTGCTATTTCTTGATATTTGTACCCTTGATAGTGCATCAAAAAAGGGACCTTGATACTATCATCAAGAGATTCTATCATTTTAGTTAGCTCTTTCATCATAATGTTAGATTCTCCGGCATTAGAAATGATAGTGCTTCCAGAATTGATATAGTACATATTCTCTGTAGAATCCATAATGGTATTCTGCTTCACTTTCTTGCGATAGTTATTGATGAAGATATTCTTCATAATCGTGAATAGCCATGCTTTGAAGTTCGTGTTTGCACGAAATTTTTCGCGATTCGTCATAGCACGGAAAGCGGTTTCTTGATATAAATCTTTTGCATCTTCTATATTTTTGGTCAAATTATAGGCAAAAGAGTGAAGTAAGACTGACATTTCATTGAACCGCGCATCGAATTCGGGTGCTGGCATCGTATTCATCATGATTCCTTTTATTTAGCAATTACCAATTCTGTTTAACTATTGCATTCCAAAATTAAGCATTTGTTTAAGCATTTCCAATTCAATATTAAACATTTTTACACAGAAAGGATAAACAATTAATGCAAGACCACGCCTAAAAAATATAAATTGCTGCTAATCAATATATTATAAACAATATTTATTTTTCTAAAATTTCAATTAAAAATGAAAATTAATTAATAAAAGTCATTTCTTTTCTTCCTTAAGGCTAATTTGTCCATTTTCATGCTTAGGAAAGCCGCAGAAATAAATATTCTTATGAGAATGCTTCAACAAAACAAGGCACTCGTTTATTTTAATAGAGATATTTACAAATGTTGTTCAACACTAGTACACAAGTGCAGTTCTCAATATGACAAACATTGTCACATTTGATTTATTTGGCTCTTTGACAATTTTTGCCACGGACATAAATTAAATCAAAAAAGCGATTGATAATGAGCGTTTTGATTTGATTTTGTTCGTAGAAAATGCAAAAATTGTCAAAGACCCATTTATTTAAGCGTGATTAAGTTTTTCTTTTATTTCTTTCCGCTCTATCTAGCTGCTTTTGTCTGTACCATTAAAGTCTTATATGAATAAGAACACTTTAAAATCATATCGCCTATTAGGTGTAGACCCTGGCACAAATGCGCTCGGATATGCAATAATTGAGATAAAAGGAAAAAAAGTGAGTGTGGTAGATATGGGTACGGTAACAATGCGCCCCTATCTCGAACAACAACATAAATTGAAAATTATTTTGGAACGACTTACAGCTATCATTGATACCTATAAGCCTACTGAAATGGCAATTGAAGCCCCCTTTTTTGGGAAGAATGTTCAATCTATGTTAAAACTTGGCCGCGCGCAAGGTGTAGCTATAGCCGCAGCTATGACTCGCAACTTGGAGGTAACAGAATATGCACCTAAGAAAATTAAACAATCTGTCACAGGAAATGGAAACGCATCGAAAGAACAAGTAGCAGCGATGCTAGAACAATTGTTGAAGGTAAAATTAAGTAATAAATCCTTGGATGCCACAGATGCTTTGGGTGCGGCAATGTGCCATTTCTATCAATCTTCAGGTGTATTAGGCGGGCAAAAAAAATATAACGACTGGAGTAGTTTTTTAAAAGACAATCCAGATAAAATAAAATAAACAAGAGCAACTTGGTTTTCCACTACGCAATAGAATTCATTATACGCACATGAGTACCGATATCCAAAAATCAAAGTGATATAGACAAGCGTACACTAAATACACTGTAACAGAAATTTCTTTGCATTTATGACTGCTTCTTTTTCCAGTTTTCTTCGTTACAAAATCGGGCTTCATAACTAGTTATGTTCCCAATTTTGTGCCTCGAATACTAAA